>NZ_CALXNG010000022.1:0-36589 GCF_944389695.1 Candidatus Parakkermansia intestinigallinarum | reverse complement strand
CAGCGGTGGCTCACTCGGTGGTCTGATATGCGGTTTCCACACACTTTGCGCTTGACCCCACACTTTGCGCTTGACCCCAAAAAAGAGCCGCTGAGATTCGGTGCCGCCGCATGCTGTTCCCGGCGCTCAGAGCGGCCGTGCGAGGGGAGGCCGGGACGACGGGGACGACGGGTCAAGCTGCGGAAAACAAAACAGGCGAACGTGAATCTCACATTCGCCTGTTTATGCTCGATGGGGGACTCGAACCCCCACGGATCGCTCCACTAGATCCTTAGTCTAGCGCGTCTACCAATTCCGCCAACCGAGCTTCTGTGACCCTCGCGCTCAGCGTTGCCGCCTTGCATCGGGTGCGCCGCAAGTATACGCGAGGTGACGCGTGATTGCAAGCTTTTTTTGCAATTTTTTTCATTTTTTGCGGGAGATCATCAGCCGAGGGGGGCGAAAGACGCTCGCGCAGGCCGGGATGAGGGCAGCGTAACCCCCTTCAGCAGAGGACTTTATCACTTGGAGTCCCGACGCCCGCGGTAGTTGCCGCGGCGGTCGTAATAGCTCTTGTCGCCGTCGCCGTTGCTTTGGCTGCGGCCCTGATAGTTACCGTGGCGGTCGTAATAGCTCTCGTTGCCGCTGCCGTTGCCTTGGCTGCGCCCCTGATAGTTGCCGCGGCGGTCGTAATAGCTCTTGCCGCCGTTGCCGTTGCTTTGGCTGCGCCCCTGATAGTTGCCGTGGCGGTCGTAATAGCTTTTGCCGCCGTTGCCGTTGCTTTGGCTGCGGCCTTGGTAGTTGCCGTGGCGGTCGTAGTAGCGTTTGTTGCCGGAGGCGTCGGTGACGACGCGGCCTTGGTAGTTGCCGTGGCGATCGTAGAGGTGTTCGGTTCTGCTTTGCGGGGCAGCTTGCGCGAGGCAGGCGGCGCTGCCGAGCAGCAGGGAGGCGGTGAGGAAGAGGCGGCGAATCATGATGGTGCGTCGATGGGCTTTATCAATATGATACGCGAAGCCGGCTGCGGCGTCAAGCTTGCTCGCCGTTCCGGCGCGACATCCGCAGGGGCGAATTCCGAGTCCGCTGCCGCGGAGTGCGGGCGCCGCGCTTTCTTCAGGGGCGCCGGGCGGTGACAGCGGCGTCGATTTCGCCCTGCGCGAGGGTGATGTGCAGGGGGTCGCCGGGAGATAGGTCTCTGCTGCGACGGGCGAGACTGCCGTCGCTGCGGCGCACGAGGGCGAAGCCGCGGTTGAGGGCATTCTGCGGGTCCGCGGCGGAGAGACCCGCGCTGAGCCGCTCGAGGGTGGCCGATGCAAGGCTGAGGCGGGCGGCGGCTGCCGTGTGCAGGCGTGCACGGATGGTGTCGATTTGCCGCGTGGCGCTTTGAAGGCGCTCGCTGAGGCTGCGGGTGCTGAGTCGCGCCAGCAGGAGTTCGAGTCGATTGCGGCTTTGGTCTTGCCGATGGGCTGCCGTGCTGCGAAGTTGCTCGTCCAAGCTGTCGATCTGCTGTGCGAAGGGGCCGAGCAGCTCGAGGGGATGCTCGAATTTGCCCCGATCGGCGGCGGCAAGCCTCAGCCGCGCGGTTTCGACGCAGCGGTTGAGGCGCTGCCGAAGGATGAGTTCAATCTGATCGAGCCTAGTGTTGAGAACGGCGGCATCAGGGGTCGTCAGTTCGATGGCCGCCGTGGGAGTCGGTGCGCGCAGGTCGGCGACAAAGTCGGCAATGGTGAAGTCGGTTTCATGCCCGACGGCGGAAACAACGGGCAATCGGCTGGCCGCGATGGCGCGTGCAAGGAGCTCTTCGTTGAAGCACCAGAGATCTTCGAGAGAGCCGCCGCCGCGCGCGATGATGAGGTAGTCGACCGGCGGTAGACCGCCTGCCGGATCGTTCCAGCGGCGGATCGCTTCCGCCAGTTGCCGCTCGGCGCCTTTGCCCTGAACCGCAACGGGGTAGAGCCAGGCCTGCATCCACGGCGCTCGCGATTCCAGCCGATGGCGCATGTCCTGAATGACCGCCCCGCTCGCCGAGGTGATGAGACCGACGCTCGTCGGGAAATGAGGGAGGGCTTTCTTGCGGCTGCTGTCGAAGAGCCCCTCCGCTCGCAGTTTGGCCTTGAGGGCCTCAAATTGCTGTTGCAGAGTGCCCAGCCCGGCTTCGCGCACGCGACTGACGATGAATTGCAGCGACCCGCGCCCTTCCCAGACGGTGGCGCGGCCGTCGAGTTCCACCTGCAGCCCCTCGCGCAGGCGGACGCGGCAGCTGAGGGCTTGAAAGCGGTAGAGGACGCACTGCAGCTGCGCCGAACTATCTTTGAGGGTGAAATAAATATGCCCGCTGGAGGCAGTTTTGCATGATCCTATCTCTCCCCGAACGACGGCTTCGCCGACGTTTTGCTCGACAGTGCTGCGCAGTTTAGCCAGCAGCTCGCTGACGCTCAGAATCATGGGCGTTTGCGGGGCAAGAGCGCGTCGTTCGGGTCGCTCCAGTCGGGGCTGTAGCCCTTGGCGTAGCTGAAGAGGTCGCGGTGGATGTACTCGTAGTAGCTGTCCTTCTGCTCGGCTTTGAGGCGATTCCAGATGGCGACGTTGAGGGCTCGCGCAACCTTTTGCATCATTTTGAGGGTGAGTTGGCGCCCCTGTCGCGCTTTTTGCACTTGTTTGTGGGTGAGTTGCTCGAGGGAGACGTCGACGAGGTCGTGGTTCTCCAGCCCCCAGCGCGCCATGATGGCGTCGATGCGCTGGGTGCCGTGGTTGCGTTCGTTTTCTTCGTTCATCTTTAAGGAGGTGTTTGTCGGTTGCGGTGAGAGGCGGGCGAGCGCTCGGTGAGTGTTTGCCGCTCGGGCGGGGTCACATGCCGGGCAGGTAGCGCACATAGAAGCCTCGGCAGGGGCGCGGGGTGTCATACCAGCGGGGGCCGACGCCGCGACCGCTCCCGGTGGTGTCGAATCTCAGCCCCGCCACGGTGAGGAAGACGTGGCCGCGCTTGGCGTAGACGGTGACCCATTTGCCGTAGCCGCCGCGCCCCCAGCGCAGGAAGTCGCCCGAGGTCGGGAAGCGGCCGCCCATGAGCCCGGCTTCGCGCAGCGCAAAGGCGGTGGCCCCGGAGCAGTCGTAGGCGTTGTCTCGGTGCGAACGGTGGCCGCCGCCCCGGCGATAGGGCTTGCCGACGATTTTGTTGGCGGCGCGGATGATGCGCTTAACGCGCTCGGGCGCATGGCTCGGGATGGAGGCTTTCCCGTTGGGGAGAATGCGCGCCGTGTACCCCTCGCGGTAGACGTAGGTGGGGGTGCACTGGGTCTGCGCCTGTTGTTGCTGCTGGCAGCTGCAGAGGCCGATGGTGAGGGCGGCGAGGAGGCTGAGGCAAAGTTTGTTCATGGAGAGGCGCGCGAGGTCGGTTGAAGCAACGCGAAGAATATAATAGCAGAATCAACGTGCCCATGCAAGCCTTGAGGCTGTCAGTTTGCGCTGCGCGCCCTTGAAAGAGAAGCCGCAGCTTCCCGGCGTGTTGCGGGAGGCTGCGGCCTGTGTTTGAAGCCTGTGCGGCAGGGAATCAGACGAGACCCTGGTCGACCATGGCGTCGGCAACCTTGACGAAGCCGGCGATGTTGGCACCGGCGACGTAGTTGGTGAAGTCGCCCTTGCTGTCCGGGGAGTATTCGCGAGCGTGGCTGTAGGCGTTCTCGTGAATGTTCTTCATGATGTTGAAGAGTTTGGCGTCGACTTCCTCGCGCGTCCAGTTGAGGCGCTGGCTGTTCTGCGCCATTTCGAGGCCGGAGGTGGCGACGCCGCCGGCGTTGGCGGCTTTGGCCGGGCCGTAGAGAATCTTGGCGCTGAGGTAGGCGTTGATGCCGTCAAGGTCGGTGGGCATGTTGGCGCCTTCGGCGACAAGCTTGCAGCCGTTCTTGATGAGGGTGGCGGCTTCGGCACCGTTGATTTCGTTCTGCGTGGCGCAGGGGAAGGCGCAGTCGCAGGGGACGCTCCACGGGCGCTGGCCTTCGAAGTAGCTCACGCCCTGGAAGTGCTCGGCGTACTCCTTGATTCGGCCGCGGCGCACGTTCTTGAGCTCCATGATCCAAGCGAGTTTCTCCTGGTCGATGCCGGCGGGGTCGTAGACGTAGCCGTTGGAGTCCGACATGGTGACGCACTTGGCGCCCAGCTGGTTGAGCTTCTCAACGAGGTACTGCGCGACGTTGCCGGAACCGGAGGCGACGCAGACCTTGCCGGCGAGGTCGTCGCCCTTGGTCGCGAGCATGTTCTGGGCGAAGTAAACCGTGCCGTAGCCCGTGGCCTCGGGGCGAATCAGCGAGCCGCCCCAGTTGAGAGCCTTGCCGGTGAGCACGCCCGTGAACTCGTTGCGCAGGCGCTTGTACTGGCCGAACAGGTAGCCGATCTCACGGCCGCCGACGCCGATGTCGCCGGCGGGCACGTCGGTGTCCGCCCCGATGTGGCGGGAGAGCTCGGTCATGAAGCTCTGGCAGAAGCGCATGACTTCAGCGTCGCTCTTGCCTTTGGGGTCAAAGTCGGAGCCGCCCTTGCCGCCGCCCATGGCGAGCGTGGTCAGGGAGTTTTTGAAGATCTGCTCGAAACCGAGGAACTTGAGGATGCCGAGGTTGACGGAGGGATGGAAGCGCAGGCCGCCTTTGTAGGGCCCGATGGCGCTGTTGAACTCGACACGGAAGCCGCGGTTGACGTGAATCTTGCCCCGGTCGTCCGTCCAAGGAACGCGGAAGATGATCGTGCGCTCGGGCTCGGTGATGCGCTCGAGAATGCAGTTGTCTTCGTACTTCTTGTCGGCGGCGAGCACGGGAGTGATGGTCGAAATCACCTCCTGCACGGCTTGAAGGAACTCAGGTTCGTTGGCGTTTTTGGCGCGAACCTGATCCAGCACTCGTGTGGCATAATCTGACATAGTTGGTGATGATGTCGGGGTTTGGGGCGGATCCGCGCTTGCTTGGCGGGGGGCCGCCGTCCGAACGGGCGAGATTATACCAGAATGATTTTGGCTGAAAAGTCTTTTTTTTCGAAAAAATCCATTTCCTGCCGTCGGGGTGGCTTATACCGATTCTACACGGTGTCTGTGCCTTGGAGCTCGCGCGCGAGATTTTCGAGGGCTTCGAGCTCGAGCAGTTCGCTGCTCAGCTCGATGGCGGGAGTGCCCTCTCGGCCTTCAAAGCGGAGGCGGCAGGTGGCTTGCTCGCAGTCGGCGCTGTAGTGCACTTCCCAAGAGCGCAGGTCGGCCCATGCGAGGCGGCGCCGCCCGCTGAGTTTGCGTTCGCTGATGCCGTGTTCGTCGATGCGGTAGCTGATGGTGCAGAACCATGCGGCCCACAGGACGGCGGCGGCGCATCCGGCGAGGGCGGCGATGTTTTGCAGCGGGTGATTTTCGCTGCCGTGCGCGCTGAGGTAGTAGCTGACGCTGGCGATGATGAGGACGGCGCAGCCGAGGTAGAGGCCGAAGTTCGCACAGCGAAACACGCGCGCGCCGCCGGGGAGCTGCGGGGCTTCGCTCATGACGCCGCAGCGTATGTCGGCGCCGCTCGGTTGCTCGGGGGCGGCTGCGGCGCCCTCGCAGCAGGCAGGGGAGGGTTGCGCGTCGCGTTCGGGGGAGCAGGAATCCGCTGCCGCTGAGTTGTTGGTCTGTCGGGCGGCGTTGCCGTCAGGCAACTCCGCGGCTCGGTGTTGCTCGGGCTGCGGCATCACTCGATGGTTTTGACTTGGACGGGCATGTCCGTGTAGTCGTTGCCGGGCTTCGGGCGGTATTTGACGTCGATGGGTTTGACGTAGCCCCCGCGGCTGTAGTCCTCCACCGCGCGCGAGATGTAGACGGGCATGCCGACGACGGCGTGCTCGAAGAGTTTGGCCGCCACGTCGTAAGGCGTGCGGATGCAGCCGTGCGAGAGGCGACGCCCGGCAACGACTCGCCCGCCGTGGATGCCGACGCCGTCAGGGGTGAGGCGCAGCCAGTTGGGCATGCCGGCCGCGCGGAAGGTGTGCCCCTTGGGCAGGCCCTTGCTCAGGTCGGCGTTGGAGTTGGTGGTGCGGCCGTTCTCGTTGATGAAGCGCCCGTAGCGGTTGGACTTGTGGTCTTTGTCCTTCTCCATGACGCGAAAGACGCCCGTGGGGGTCTCATGCCCGTAGGTGCCGGTCGAGACGGGCCAGTCGAGCGCGACGCGGTTGTTGACGTAGAGGCGGGCGCGCTGCTGGGGAATGCAGATGATGATTTTCGAGTTGTCTCGCGTCAGGCTGCGAAGGAGTTCGTCATTCGAGTAGACGGCGAGGGTTTTCGGGTATTTTTTCTGCGCGACGAAGTGGGCGTAGCTCCCTTCCGGGTAGCTGTTGACGTAGGTGGGGCTGTCCTTGCCCGGTAGGTCGAGGATGTTGCCCGGAATGCGACTCGGCTCTGCGGGTGCGGCGGTGGTCGCCGTGCCTGCCGTGGCCGCATTGCCGATGGTGCTGACGGTGACCCTGTTGCGATGCGCAGGTGCGTTTTGCTGGTTCTGCGTCGACGAACAGGCAGCCAGCAGCAGAGCCGGAAGGGTGAGAAGACTCAGCGTTCTCATGGGCGTTGCAGGGTGGGGAAAGGAGAGGTGAAAAAGCTCGGTTCGCCGGGGAGCAATCGGCTCGGGAGTAGTCGGATCAGGGGATGATGAGCTTTTGGCCGACGCGCAGCATGTTCCAAGGCCCTGTTGTGATACCGTTGGCTTGCTTGAGCGCTTGGAGGCTGACGCCGTATCGGCTGGCGATGCCGCTCGGCGTGTCGCCGGGTTTGACGGTGTAGGTGCGCTTCGCACCGCTGTGGCCGGGCGCCGTCATGCCGGCTCCGCTCGGGGAGGGGATGGTGAGCTTTTGACCGACGCGCAGATGATCGGTGACGCTCAGTCCGTTGGCGGCGGCGAGACCCGAGATGGTCAGATGGTGCCGACGAGCCACCGCATAGAGCGTATCGCCCGCTTGCACGGTGTAGGTGGTCGCGCTGCCCGAAGCGTGGGCGACGCTCGGTATGATGGGACTCGCGCCGTCGGTCGCGACGGCACCGCCGGTGGCGATCGGTCTGCCGGCCTCAACGCAAACGACGTCATTTGAGGCCGGCATGACTTGATCGGTTGCCATCGAGAAATCCACGCCCTGCCGCGTGATGCGGCAGGAGGTCATGAGAAGCAGCGCGGACAGAGCGCTGACAAACCCGATGTGACGGCTAAGCTTCATAGGGAGGTGATGAGGCGGGGAGAAACCCGTCAGCGCGATTTGGCGGGGATGGTGAGCTTCCGGCCGGGGCGAAGTCGGCGAGCGTCAGCTTCCGTCATCTTGTTGGCCTTCAGGATCTGCTTGTAGCCCACGCCGTACTTCGAGGCGATGCCGGATATCGTTTCGCCGCTCTTGACGGTGTGCGAAGTGCTGCGGTTGCGGTTGCTGCTCTTCTTGCCGGGTTTGTAACCGTCCGGGACGTAGCGGATGCGAATCTTCTGCCCCGGGTGAATGAGGTCGCCCTTGATGCCGGAATCGCGGCGAATCTGCGCCACCGTGGTGTTGCAGCGCTTGGCGATGACGGAGAGGTTGTCGCCCGCTTTCACCTTGTAGACAATCATCGTGGGCTCATCGAACTTGCGCGTTCTCTGCTGCTGGCCCGAATTGGCGCGGTTGGTGGCAGCCCTTCTGTTGTTGGTGGGCTTGGGCTTGGTGGTCGTCTCGGTCGTCGGCTTGGGGGAGGGACCGACGCTGGGAACGGTCACATCACTGCCCGTGGTCGAGACGCCGGGCTCTACGATGGTCGCATCGTTGTTGGCAAGGCCGGTGTCGGGCTGCACCTGACCGGTGCTGCTGCGGCCCGTGCTGGCCGTGGGCTCAGGAATGGGATAGCGGTTGCGATCCGCCACGGTGTGCGAGGTGTTGCCCGCCGGGACGTCATTGTCGTCGAGAAGCCAGACGGGAATCTCGCCGTCGGCCATTTCGTATTCGTTGATCGGCGTTGCCGTCTCGTCAGAGAAAAAACCGTCGGAATCCGTGCTCTGGCAGGAGTTAAGGGTCACGCAGAGTCCTGTGCTCAAAGCGAGGAGTATCAAAGTTTTCTTCATACGCGCCGTATTCTAGCAGCTCGCGGCCTCTCTTGCAAGCCGTAATGCTGACAGTGCGGGATTTTGTCGCGTCTTTCGGTGCCGTATGACAGATTTCGGCTTGCATTCCGCCGCTTCTGCCCGTACAATGAGCCCGCGCCGCGCGGCGCCGTCGACTTTTATGTGGAGAGCCAATAAGCCTTTTATTTTGATGCTGCTGGCGGGTCTGTTGCTGCTGGGCCTGATCTATCTCTGGCTCAGCCCGCAGGACCCGCTGTTGGCCGACCGCGTGTGCAGCACGGGGCTCTGCGTGCTGCTGTTCGTTGTGGGCTTGCTCTGTTACCTGTCCGTTCGCCGCAATCTCTGAGGCAGCTCGCACCGACTTCCGCTTCCGCGCATGCGGGTGGAGACGGCACGCGAAGCCTGCCTGCGAGAACCGAATGTCGGCTCGCGGAGCCGTGCCGCCGTCGGCCGCTGATTGGCGGCCTTGTCGGCTCGCCTTGTTCTGACCTGTCAGCCCGCCTCGTCGTTCGGCAGAGACCTGCGCGGCAGCCTCACATTTTGAAGTGCTCGCCGAGGTAAATTTTGCGAGTCTTGGGGTCGTTGGCGATTTCATCGGCGTCGCCGTGTTTGATGACGCGTCCTTCAAAAAGGATGTACGCGCGGTCGACGATGCCGAGGGTTTCGCGGACGTTGTGGTCGGTGATGAGGATGGAGAGGCCGTCGGTTTCGCGCAGGGAGGCGACGATGTGCTGGATGTCCTGTACGGCGATGGGGTCGACGCCCGCAAAGGGTTCGTCGAGCATGAGCAGCTTCGGGCTCGTGGTCAGGGCGCGTGCAATGGTGAGGCGTCGCTTTTCACCGCCCGAGAGCTGGAGAGCCTGACTGTTGCGCAGTTTGGTGATGCCGAAGCGCTCCATGAGCTCGTCGGCTCTCGCGCGCTGCTCCTTGCGGCTCAGCTCGCGGCGGGTCTCGAGAATGGCCATGAGGTTCTCATAGACCGTGAGCTTGCGGAAGATGGATTCCTCCTGGGGCAGGTAGCCCATGCCGAGGCGTGCCCGTACGTGCATGGGCAGTCCCGTGACGTTCTCGCCGACAAAGTTGACGACGCCGGAGTCGGGCCGCACGAGCCCGGCCACCATGTAAAAGGAGGTCGTTTTGCCCGCGCCGTTCGGCCCGAGCAGCCCTACGATCTCACCGGCGTTGACGGTGAGGTTGACGTCGTCGACGACTTTGCGCTCGTGATAGGTTTTGCAGAGACCTTGTGCGTGGAGTAGCGTTTGCATATCGGTGTTATTTCTTGGTGCCGCCCTGTTCGGTCTGGCTTTGGATGTTGGTGGCGGTGGTGCTCTGCCGACTGCCGGTGATGCGGGCGTTGTTGCGACGGTCAATGCGGACGGCGGCTCCGGCTCCTTCCGAGATGTGGATGTTGTTGCTGTCCGAAAGAGTGACGCGGCGCCCGGAGAGAACTTTTTCGCCCGCAGCAGCGTCGATTTCAAGGCGGTCGCCCGTTGCGCGCACGAGGCGCCCGCTTGCATCGCGGTAGAGGACGGCAACGTCCCCGCTGAGGGTGGCCTTGTCGATCGGTGCAACCGAGGGATCCGCCGCTTTGCCGCCGTAGGGCACGAGGGTGACGTCGATGAGCCCGCTGCATTGCAGGGAGGCATCGGGAGTGCGCGCGGTGCCGCCTTGTTCGGTGTGCAGGCGGCGGAGACCGACGTAGTTGAAGGTCAGGTGGGCGAAGGCTTGCGGCCGTGTATCCGCAGAAGCCGCGGTGCCTCCTTCGCTCTGCGCGGCTTGTCCGGCGGCTTCCGAGGGGCTGTCTTTGGCCGGAGCCGGGTCGAGTTCGAGCTCTACGGGGCCACGGGCAGTGAATCGGCCTTGGGGCGATTCGAGGAAGACCTCGGAACCGGTGGTGATGAGGTTGTCGGCTCGGGTCAGCCGGAGCAGGTCGAGGCAGCGGGCCCGGGCCGGG
This sequence comes from Candidatus Parakkermansia intestinigallinarum, assembly GCF_944389695.1. Lineage (NCBI taxonomy): Bacteria > Pseudomonadati > Verrucomicrobiota > Verrucomicrobiia > Verrucomicrobiales > Akkermansiaceae > Candidatus Parakkermansia > Candidatus Parakkermansia intestinigallinarum. The sequence goes on along the minus strand of NZ_CALXNG010000022.1, from coordinate 26,587 downwards.
CCTTTGTCGCTCTCGAACGCAGCGCTGATGCTGCCGCCCGTGGCGCAAATATCGCCTTGTTCGTCGATGATGATGCTCTGTTCGGTCGCGCTCGCGCCGTCGCGAGCCGTGACGGTGATGCTGTTGGCGCCGAAGCTGACCAAGGCTTCATCATCGGCTCGAACGGAGGCCGTGCCCTTTTCGAGGTCGGCTCGGACGTCTTCACCTCTGATGACGTAGGTCTGCGATGAGGTCTGCGACTTTTTGCCCTCCGCAGCGGGTAGCGGTGTGTGCACGAGACGGACGTTTCGGCTCGCTTCGATGCCTTTGAGACTCTTGTAGCCGGCGATGGCGAGATTGAGTCCGCCGGTTTGTTTGCGCGGCAGGGCGGAGCCTGCTTTCCCTTCGCGGCCGAGGCGGATGGTGACGGGGCCGTCGCAGCTGAAGTCGGTTTCATCGTCGCGGACGGTGAGGCCGTTGCGGGTGCGGATGCAGCCGTCCGAGGCGGTGAAGCGCAGCTCGTCGCGGGCGCTGAAGCTGCCGATGAGGGAGGCGGGGGCAGTCTGTGCTCCGTTGCGCGGCGCAGGGCGCTCGTAGCTGCCTTCGAGGTGTTGCCCGAGTGCGGTGATGTCTCCGTTGGGGGCGAGGTGGATGCCGGTGGCCTTGCTCAGGGTGTTGTTGCCGTATTCGATTCGGCAGGAGTCGCCCTCCGCTAGGCATTCGCCGAGGCGTGCGTCGTAATGCAGGCTTTGGCTGCTCAGCTTCATGCTCGGTCGCTCAGCCGTGGCGACGGCGCTGAAGCGGACGTCTCCGCGGGCGTCGGCTTGGCTGATGCTGCCGAGCTTCATGTCGGCAAACTGACCCATGAAGCCCTTGCCTGCCTTACTCGCTTTGGCCTGATGTCCGGGGCGGTCGGGGGCTTCGTCAAAGGTGACGGTGAGGCCATCGCGGCAGCTCAGAGTGCCGTCTGCACTGCTGAAGCGGCAGGGGCCGACGACGCTCAGTTGCCGCGCGGCGGCGCTGTAGCAGGCTATGCCGTGTTCGGCGTCGAGGCGGTAGGGCTTGCCGTCGCTGTCGATGCCTTGCACGGTGATGTGGCTGCCTTCGGCCAGAATGTTGCCCTGTTCGTCTCCCAGCAGGGAGCCGCGCGCCTCGGCAGAGGGAGTGATTTCGAGCCGATGACGGCTGTTTTCGACAACGATGGGCTCGAGGCTGCCGCTCGTGCTGAGCAGAACGCGGTTGGTTTCCGTGTCGACGAGGGCGTTGGTGGTGCTGATACGGTAGGGGTCAGCGGTGCTCGGGTCGGCGGGCGGAGATTCGGGCGCGGAGGGAGTTGCGTCGGTGCGTTCACCGCTGCCGGGCTCGCGGCCATTTTGCCCGCGTTTGCCGGGTGCCGTGCCATCCGCCCCGGTGAAGGGAAGCTCGCCTGCGGCCAGAGCGTCGTTGCTTTCGGCAACCTTGGCGTCGACGGCGCGGCGTTCGAGTTGGATCTGCAGTTGGCGCGAGGCGCGCAGCTGCAGGGAGCCGGCGTTGAGGCGCACGCCGTTGACGTAGACGAGACGCGAGTGGCGCACGTCAAAGAGCAGGGCGCCGTCGCTTTCAATGATGGCTTTGCCTTCCTCACTCGTCGGCATGGGGCTTTCGCCGTCTGCGGGGGTGAGGCAGTCTTCGGCTTGGAAGTCGGCCAGCAGGGCCGGCAGTTCATCGATGTGTTGCTGCCAGTCGGTGATGAGCTCGCGCCCGTGTTCGATGAGCGAGTCGGCCGTATCAGGCGTCTCTTCGGCGCTCAGAGGGGTCGCGAGTGCCGAGATGAGGCAGAGGGTGAGAAGGTGGCAGCGTTTCATGGTCTCGGGGATTTGCCGGATGCTTCGGGCGCAGCTGCGGGTGCAGCAGGGGTATCGGGCGCGGCCTTAGTACTCGCTTCGGCCGGGGAGGCCGTGCTTCGGCTTCGGGTGGTGAGGGTGGTGCGCACCGGGCCGCGGAGGATGCCGCGGCCCTTGTCCGAAGCGTAGACGGCGCGCGTACCCCGAGCGGTGAATCGCGGATCGCTGAGGGTGGTGCAACGTTCGGTGGTGACGAGGCTGTCGGCGAAGTTATAGCCGGCTTCCTCAGCTTCGAGCCTCGTGGTGAGGTTGCCTGCCCCGTAGAGCAGGGCACAGATGCGTGTGAGCCTGACGGCGCTGCGCGAAACGACTTCAAGCTCTTCGGCCATGAACTTGGCTTCCGCACGGTGTTCGGCATAGCGCGGAATCGTGATGCCTTTGACAACACTGCCGACCGGCAGAAATTGCAGCCCCGGGAACTCGTCGGCCGCGACGGGATCATTGGGGTTGCTCGGCGCCGCTGACAGCGGTGTAAGCAGGGCGGGCAGGATAATGGCCGGAAGAAATCTCACGGGTATCGGACGGTTGAGGGACGCACAGCGGCGGGAACGCTCGCCGTGCCGGAATCAGCGGACCATCTGCGACCAAGCTCGGTGCACGAGCTCGAGGTTGGTGAGAACCTTCTCCAGATCGCTGAGGCGGATTTGGTTCGGCCCGTCGCTCAGGGCGTGGTCGGGGTCGCTGTGCACCTCCATGAAGACGCCGTCAATGCCCATGCTCATGGCGGCATTGGCCAGCACGGGAGCCAGCTCGCGATCGCCGCCCGTGGCGCCGCCGAGGCCGCCCGGGCGCTGCACGGAGTGGGTGGCGTCGAAAACGACGGGGCAGCCGTATTGCTTCATCCAGTACATGCCGCGCATGTCGACGACGAGGTTGTTGTAGCCGAAGGTGGTGCCGCGCTCGCAGAGCATGTACTGCGTGCAGCCGAAGGCATCCATCTTCTCGCAGATGTTTTTGCAGTCCCAAGGGGCGAGAAATTGGCCTTTTTTGATGTTGACGGGGCGCCCGGATTTGGCGCAGGCCTCCAGCAGGTCGCTCTGGCGGCAGAGGAAGGCCGGCACTTGGAGCAGGTCGACGTACTCGGCCGCACGCGTGGCCTGCGCTTCGGTGTGCACGTCGGTCATCACCGGGATTTGCAACTCCTTGCCGATTTCGGCGAGGATGCGGCAGCCGGTCTCGAGACCGAGGCCGCGGAAGCTCTTGACGCTGGTGCGGTTGGCTTTGTCGTACGAGGCTTTGAAGACGAAGGGAAGCTTGAGCCGATCGCAGATCTCTTTGATGCTGCGGGCCATCTGCCACGCGAACTCTTCGCTTTCAAGCGAACAGGGACCAAGCAGGTAGAACGGGCGGGAGCCGCCGACTTCAACGTTTTGAATGAAAAAGCTCATGGGTGCGAAGGAAGGGGTGTGAGAAGTGGGGGGAGTCAGTGTGTTCGGTGGTGAAACGAAAGCCTGCTCGGGGCGCTTCGCGCGGCGGCGCTCAGCTGAGCAGCAGAAGGCTCACGGGGCTGTAGAGCAGGGTCTGAAGCCGCGCGGCGATGCGGCTCGCTTCGGTTTCGGGAATGGTGGTCGAGACGTATAAGGTGTAGGGGAGTTCGAGGCTGCGGAGGTCTTCGGCGCCGGCGAGAATGCCGACTTTCTGGGACTGACCGCGCACGAGCAGAGCGAAGCCCGGCCGCTTTCGCGCGCTGAGGTGCGCAGCCACCTGAGCCCGCGTGGTGTGCGCGTCGCAGACGACGATGTGCGGTGCGTAGCCTTCGGGGATGTCTCTGTTGAGTCGCGTTTCGCGTGCGACTCGGAAGATGGTCTTGTGTTTGGCGTCGCGGATGGCCGAGAGCTTCTCGCCGCTGTCCTCAAAGAGCAGGACGTCGATCTTACCTTCGGCGTCTTCCCAGACGGGGCAGCTGCAGCAGGCTTTGACAACGGCGCGCACAATGTAGTCGAAGAGCGAGTAGCGGCGATCCAGCAGCTTTTCGCACTGCACCGCGATGGGCAGGCTGATTTCGGCCAGAGCCTGCATGCCGACGGTGGCGTCAAAGATGTAATAGCCGTCTTTTTGCGGTCGCGTGGGGGGCAGGGTGGGATCCGCGTAGGTCGTCTTGCCTCGGCGGCGCAGAGGGCCTGCGGGCGAGAGGACGTCGGCAGCCATGATGCGACCGCGCGGGCCGCTGCCGCTGAGCTGCCCGGGGTCGATGCCGCGGCGTTCGCACAGTTTGCGGGCTAGGGGTGAGATGAGCATGGTGGGTCTTCGGCGGCTGTTGGCTGCGGTGCCGGCGGAATGCGCGGCCGGGCGCGGGCGAAGCATCCGAGCGGGGACGGCCGCAGCGTCCCCGCCCGGTGTGGGGAGGTGTTCGGAATCAGGCCGTGTAACGCACTTCGCCGTCGATGATGGTCATGAGGGTATCGAAGTCGGCGTTGAGCAGGACGAGGTCGGCCGTGTAGCCCGGGCTGACCTTGCCGAGCCCCTTGAGACCGAGCGACTCGGCCTGGTTGAGCGAGGTGGCCTTGACGAGCTCGCTGAGCGGGCGGCCGGTGATCTCGTGCACATTCTTGAGGCCCTTGGCGTAGCGCAGGGTCGAGCCGGCGAGGTTGCCGGATTCGAGGCGGGCGACGCCGTCCTTGACCATGATGGGCAGACCGCCGAGCTGGCCGGGGCCGTCGGGCATCCACGAGCAGGCCAGCGAGTCGGTGATCATGATCATCTGGCTGATGTCCTTGTTGGTGAAGGTGAGGTTGAGCATGTCGCGGCACAGGTGAATGGTGTCGCAGATGATTTCAATCTTAATGTCGCGATCAAGCATGCCCGAGCCGACGAGGCCGATTTCGCGATGGTGCTGCGGGCTCATCTGGTTGCAGAAGTGGGTGAGGTGCTTCAGACCGGCGGCCTTCGCCTTCATGAAGTCGGCGTGCGTCGCAGCGGAGTGCCCTGCCGAACAGGTGATGCCCGCTGCCGTCGCCTGAGCGATGAACTCGAGCGCTCCGGGCATTTCCGGCGCCAGCGAGATGTAGAGCACGGGGTAGATCGCGGCCAGAGACATCACCTCGTCGATATCGGCCGGGCGCACGAAGGCGGGATTCTGAGCACCGCACTGGCGGGGGTTGATGTAGGGCCCCTCCAGATGCACGCCGGGAGTCTTGGAGCCGGTGGGGTTGGCGGCGTAGGTCTTGACGCACTCGCAGACGTCCATGAGCGTCTTGGTGCCGAGGGTGAGGGTGGTGGGCAGCCAAGTGGTGACGCCTTCTTTCATCTTGCAGTCGGCGATGGTGCGGATGCTCTCGACCGAGCAGTCGCAGGTGTCGCAGCCGCCGGCGCCGTGCGAGTGGATGTCGATGAAGCCGGGCAGAAGCATGTTGCCGCCGGCGTCGATGGTCTTGTCAGCCTCGGGCAGGGGGGCGCCGGGCTGCAGCACGTCGGCGATGCGATTGTCGACGATGAGGACGGATCCGCCGACGAGGTCGATGCCGGGGGAGATGATGTGTGCGTTGGTGATGAGTGTTTTCATGTGAATATGCAGTCGTCGGGGTGCTCTGCCCCTGCTTTCGCATGGTATCTTACCGATTGCGGGGGCCGCTTTCAAGTTCAAAATCCGTTCGCGGTGCGTGTTTTTTCCTCAGAGCGCTTTTCCGTGAGAGCTTTCCCGCGAGTGTTTCGCCGAGAGCCGCTTCCCGCCAGCACTTCCCGTCAGCGCCTTGCTGAGCCTGTTTTCGGTGAAGCCTTGCCCGAGAGTCGTTTTCCGAGAACCCTTCCGCGTGAGCCGTTTCCCGCGAGCCGTTTTCCGCGAGCCCTTCCGCGTGAACCTTTCCCGCGGGTGTTTCCCGCGAGCGGTTTCGCTGAGCGGGAGGCCGCGCTCGGGCTTGCGGCGGCTCTCAGCGGGTGAGCAGGTCGCGCTGCCAGTTCATGAGTTGCTCCAGCCCCCGCTGCTCGTCGGCGGCGATGGCCTCGAGCTGGGCTCGCGAAGCAATCAGCGAGGGGTCGAGGTCGAGCTCTTCGGCCAAGGCGTTGCGCCGCGCGGACCACTGGTCGAGGCGCTCATCGAAGTGGGCGTCCTGCTCCTGGTGCTCGCGGTGGGGACGCTCGGGGTAGTCCTCCTCATCGAGGGTTTGGAACTGCTCAATCGCCTTGCGCAGGCGAGCCGCGCGGTGAGCGGCCATGTGGGCGGGCGGGGGAACGACGCGGAACTCCTGAAGCGCCAGACTCCAGCGCAGCAGATCGTCGTTGGAGCAAACCATAAAGGCGGGGCGATCCCAGTGCGCCGCTTCGCTGTCGCGCCAAGTCCAGAGCGCACGCAGGGCGGCCAGCCCTCGCCGATTAAACTTGCCGCAGCCCTTGATGCGCCACGGGTCGCGGTTGCCGGCGGCGAAGCGCTCGCGGCCGCGCTCCAAGTTGGTGACGCAGCTCTCGATGAACCAGTCGTAGCGAGACTTTTGCCGCAGCTCGTCGCTGAGCTTGTCCGCCATCTCCAGCATGTAGCGGACGTCGCCCTGAGCGTACTCCTGCATGGCCGGCGGTATGGGGCGGCGCCCCCAGTCGGCCTTCTGATTCTTTTTGCTCAGCACGATGCCGTAGTAGTGCTCGACGAGGGCGGCGAGGCCGAATTGGCGAAAGCCGACGAGGCGCGCGGCAATTTGCGTGTCGAGAATCATGCGGGGCAGAACGCCGTAGGCATGCTGGAAGAGGCTCATGTCGTAATCCGCTCCGTGCATCCAGACCTCGCTCTCTTGCAGCCAGTCCGTGAAGAGCCGCATATCGTCGATGGCCAGCGGATCGATGATATCGACGCCCTCGGCATCGGCGTATTGAATGAGACAGAGTTTTTCGCGGTGGCGGTGCAGGCTGTCCGCCTCGAGGTCGAGCACGGTGCGTCCGGCGGGTTGCCGGGCGGCGCGGTGTTTCCACGCGGCGAGGGATTCGATGTCAGTGATCATTAACGGGCGCTATATTACATGAAGGTCGGGACTTTTGCAAGCCTGAAGAGTGCGACCGACGTGCGGATATCGCGCCGCTGCCCTGCGGCCGACGCGCGTCGTCGCACGCAGCCCTTTTCTCTTGCCAGTCTCTGCCCCCTGCGCTATAATGCCCGCGCTATGAAAGAATACGCACAACAGCTTTTGCGTTACCCCGAGATGGGTATTTCTCTGGATTTCTCCAAGCTGCCGCTGACTGATGCCTTCCTCAGCGAGATGAAGCCGCTGATCGATCGCGCCTACAGCGATATCGCCGCGCTTGAAGGCGGCGCGATTGCCAACCCCGATGAGAACCGCATGGTGGGGCATTATTGGTTGCGCAACAGTGCGATTGCTCCCACGGCCGAGCTGCGCGCCAAGATTGACGGCCCGCTGGCCGATCTGAAGGATTTTGCCGCCCGCGTGCTCGGCGGTGAGCTGAAGGCTCCCTCCGGCGAGAAGTATACGACCTGCCTCGTCATTGGCATCGGCGGTTCGGCGCTGGGCCCCGAGCTGGTGGCGGATGCGCTGCCGGCAGGCGGTCTGACGATGCGTTTCCTCGATAACACGGATCCCGACGGCATGTACCGCGTGCTCGACGAGCTGCCTCTGGCCACGACGCTCGCCGTGGTCATTTCCAAGAGCGGCGGCACGCCCGAGACGCGCAACGGCATGGTGTGTGCTCAGGCCTATTTTGAGTCCAAGGGCTTCTGCTTCGCCAAGCAGGCGGTTGCCGTGACCGGCGTCGGCTCGAAGCTCGACAAGGTGGCGGTGAGCGAGGGATGGGTGAAGCGCTTCCCGATGGAGGATTGGGTGGGCGGCCGCACGTCCGAGACGTCGGTGGTGGGGCTGGTTCCGGCGGCTCTTCAGGGCGTGGATGTCGATGCTCTGCTCAAGGGCGCGGCGGACATGGACGCTCGCACGCGCGTGGCCGACACGGCGAAGAACGCGTCGATGAAGCTGGCTCTTGCCTGGTATGCGGCCGGTGAGGGCAAGGGCAAGAAGGACATGGTGGTGCTGCCCTACAAGGACAGCCTCGTGCTCTTCTCCAAGTATCTCCAGCAGCTCATCATGGAGTCGCTCGGCAAGGAGCTCGACCTCGACGGCAAACTCGTCAATCAGGGAATCGCGGTTTACGGCAACAAGGGATCCACCGACCAGCACGCCTACGTCCAGCAGCTGCGCGACGGTCTGAACAATTTCTTCGTGACCTTTATCGAGGTGCGACGCGCACCGAAGGATCAGGTGAAGGTGGAGGATTCGTTCACGGCCGGCGATTATTTGCAGGGCTTCCTGCGCGGTACGCGCAAGGCGCTGGCCGAGAGCGGTCGCAAGAGTATCACGATTTCGATTCCGACGGTGAATGCCTACACGCTCGGTATGCTCATCGCGCTCTTTGAGCGTGCGGTGAGTTTCTACGCCAGCCTCATTCACATCAATGCCTATCACCAGCCCGGCGTGCAGGCCGGCAAGCTGGCGGCCAACGTTTTCCTCAAGCTGCTGGCTGCGGCAGAGGGCGCGCTGACGACGACGCCGGCCACGGCGGCCGAGGTCGCTGCGAAGGTGCAGGCCGATGAGGAGGATACCTACCACGCCCTCGTGCATATTGCCGAGTCCGGCAAGGCTAAGTGGGTGCTCAGTGAGGAGGGCCCCTGCTCCGATACCTTCTCCCTCTGAGCTCAAGCTCTTGAGAAATGCCTCTCACCCTGCCGCAGGCTCTGCGGCAGGGTTTTTTGTGGCGCCGTTCGAGAGGGGAGAAAGCCTTTGCTCGGTTGGCTTTACTCGGCCGTCTTTGCACGGCTGTTTTTGTCCGGCCGTCTTTCTCCGTCGTCCGCAAGAGCGGTCGTGCGTCAGGAGGCGGAGCAGCCCGGCGTCAGGAGGCGGAGCAGCCCGACGTCAGGAGGCGGAGAGGCCGTGCGTCGGGAAGAGGGCTTGGCCCGGCACCGAGAGACGGAGCGGATGGGCGCGCCGAGTACGGCTGATGGCGGGCGATGCGTGCCGAGCGTGAGACGAGCGGGCGATGCGTCGGGCCGGGGAAGGCGAATCCTGCGCTCAGGAGCGGAAGGAGCCGTTGCGCCGCCGGCGTCGGCGCGAGAGCGCGGGAATGAGCATCAGCCAGCAGAGCAGCATGGCCGAGAGCTTGAACCACTGATGGGCGGCCAGCCCCGACCGCGCAGCGGAGATGAGGATGCCGAGCAACACGAGGAGAATGACGCCTTTGATCCAGCGCGGCAGCGGCCTGAGCACGATGAGAGCCGGCAGAAGGGCCGCGAGAGCGAGCAGGATGCCCCAGACACTCGTCGGCAGGAACGGAGAGTACTCCAGCACGGCACTGTGAGCCGGCACTTGCCGAGAGCTCTTTTCGGTGTGCAGGGTGCCGAGAAGCTCCGAGAGGGTGCGCCCCATGCGGTCGAGTCGGCTGTTGATTTTGCGGCCGTCGGTGGGGCGTTCGATGACGACGGCATGGGGAAAGAGCTCGTCTGCGGACGGTCTTGCGTCTTTGTCTGCGGGGGCGCCGGTGCTGACGAGGTCGGTGAGGCGCAGGGGGGTGATGCCGGCGTGAACGAGTTTGATGCGGCCGTTGTCGTCAAGGGGAATGATGCGGCTGCCGATGCGGATATTTTTGCCGAGGTCGACGCGGATATCGGCCGGTGTCAGACCGTGGGCGCGCAGGGCGACCCGCAGCGGAAGCGTGGGCATGGTCTCGCCGTTCCAGCGCATGAGCAGGGGGAAGGAAAGATCCGGATCGGAGGAGGGGTCTTGGGTGAGCGGTTCATCTTCGATCCAGTCCGGTGCCCAGTCGGCGTTGATGCCGTCGGGAGTTTCCGCCAGTCCGTTGGGCAGGGGGCGGTTGGCCGAGGGCAGGCCGGAAGGGTCGCCGCTGATGCGGTCGGGGGGAATGGCGAAGTCGCGCAGCACGAGGGGGGTAAAGTCCGCCTGAGCAGCCGTGCGCCCGCGCAGGCCGAGGGTGGCCGCCTTGAAGCGTCGGAGCACTTCGCTGAGGATGTTGCGGGTGATGTCCGCCGTTTCGTCGGACCAAGTGAGGGGCGACGAGATGGCCAGCGCCGTGACGCCGCGATCGGAGAGCTTGGCGGCGATGACGGCCAAATCGCGCGGGCCGAGGGGCAAGGCGGCGAAGGTTTCGTGAACGGTCTCATCGTCCAGCAACAGGGTGCCGACGGTCGGGCAGGTGACGTAGTGGTGCTCCTGCGTTTCGGTGCGGGTCTCGACGGGTTCCGAGCTGTCGAGCCTCAGTTGCAGGGTGGCCTCGCTGCCGCTGCCGCCGAGGCGGGCCAGATGCTCGTAGAGCCAGGTGTCCGCCGGGCGCGTGAGTCGCGGCGGTATCAGGCAGATGAGGCTGATGAGGAGCAGCCAGCTCAGAGGGGAGAAGCGAATCTTGCGGCTTCGGGAAGACATGGGATGAGGGTAGCAGTGAGAGTGTTCGGGGGGATGAGGTCGATGGCTTCGCGCAGGTGCTTCAGACCGATGGGGATGAGGTCGAGGTATTCGGGCTTGCCTTGGTTGTAGCCGATGTTGGCGTAGGCTCCCAAGGCTTGCATGATGCGCTGCAGGGCGCAGGCGGCAAAGCGTTCGGGGTCGACGGGCGCACCGCTGAGCTCGGCCCAGGCGTCGAGCAGTTCCGTGCGCTGCTCCGGCAGCATGGGCATGTGAGCGTCAAAGAGCAGCGAGGCGAGGTCGTACTCGCGCAGCCCCATGCGCATGCCCTGAAAGTCGACGAGCCAGGCGACCCCGTCGCGAATCATGATGTTGGGCGATTGGCAGTCGCGGTGCACGGGAACGCGGGCTTGCGAGGCGAGCCAATCGGCGACGCGCCGCGGAGCTTCGGTTTGCAGAAAGGCGTCAGCATCACCGCCGAGGTGGCGGCCGATGAGGTGTTGGGCGAAGTATTCCTGCTCCCAGCGGTAGAGGGCGGCATCGAAGGGGGGCTGTAGCGGCCAATCGGGTGCGAGCGCGTCGAGCTGTCGGAGGGTGCGGAAGGCGGCCAGCCAGGCGTCGCGCTTGACGGGCCACGAGGCGTCGCGCAGGCGGACGAGTTCGCAGGGGCCGAGGTCGGTGACGAGGCAGGCGCCGCCGTCGTCGGGCAGGCGGCGCTCGGCGAGGACGGCGGGTACGGGGATCCCGGCGCGGGCCAGCCCGCGGGCTGCGGGCAGAAAGGAGTTGTTGTCCGCCCGCTCATTCGTCCAGCAGATGCCCAGCACCCCGCCGCCGCGCAGGATGATGCGACCCGACGCGCCCGAGGTGACGGCTTTCAGTTCGTCGGGGCGCGGGGTGCTGCCTCTGAGTTCGCCTATCATCTCGGCGATGATGATGGGGGCCCTTTGCCGGAGGTTCATGAGTTGGTCAAAGGCTGTGTCGTTGAACGATGAGGGGAGGCTCGCGGCGAGCGACTTTAGTCAAGACTAAAGAATTTGCCGGTGTCCTTTTTGCGTTGGGTGCTCGGATGAGCGCCGGCACTGCGATTGGTCACAGTGGCGGGCTCAGAGCCGGAGGAGGAATCGGCGGGTGCAGGTGAGGGTGTGGCTGAGGAGTCAGCAGCTGCTTTGTCGCCGGGCTCGCTCGGTGTGTCTTGTTCGTGGGGGCGGGCGTTTCGGGCAAGGGGCGGGGTGACCTGCCGGGGGGCGCAGCCCGGGCCGCGGCGCAGGTCCTTTTCATCGAGGTCGAAGAAGCTGGCCGCCTTTTCCTCTGCCTGTTGTTTTTTCGGGGGCTTCGGCGAGGAGGCGGGCGGCGTGCTCGGCCCGGCGACGGAGACGGGCGCAGCGGCTTTCATCTTCAGTTCGATGTTGGTGCGCTGCACCTGACAGGCGATCTGGATGAGCATGTAGAGTCCGGCCGCCATGAAGAGCGGTGTCCCGGCGGTGAGCAGGGCGTCCGCGAAGTCGACGGCGTTCATGCCTTGTTCGAGGTGTGTCAGAACATCATACAGCCTGACGCCTCCGCAAAAGACGAGGATGACGACGACCATGTTTGAGAGGATAACGCCGAAGAACATGACCTAAGTTTAACGGTCGGAAGTGAAATGTCAAGGGTATAGAGACGTCTTGCAGCGCTTGTTTGTCGATGCCCCTGCCGGAGAGCTTTTATAAAAGGCGCCGCGCTCTCCGTCGGACGGAGGCGCGGCGCGGTGCCGATAGGGATATCTCCGGGCGCTCAGCTCTGTGCCTGAGGCGTTTCCGCGGCGGCGGGAGCGTCTTTCGAGGCTGTTTCGGCATGGCTCTTGCCGAGGTAATCGGGCAGTTGCACGCCGACGCTCGACGCGAGCTCGTGCAGGGGCAGGGTTCCGGTGACGAGGTCTTGCACGAAGCCGCCCACCGAGCCGCTCTTGCCGCTGCCGCCGCCCATGACGACGACTTTGTCGAAGCTGAGGTTGCGCACGGCGCTGGCTTGGGTCTCGACAATCGCGGGCAGCTGTTCGGTGACCAGCAGGCCGGAGGCTGCACGCGCATCGCCGGCGGCGGAGACGATCTCTCGGAAGCCGTTGGCTTTAGCCTCCAGCTGCGCCTGAATGGCTGCGGCCTGACCGCGACCGACCAGCTCGAGACCCTCACCTTCGGCCTTCTTCTTGAGCAGGAGCGCGTCAGCTTCACCTTGGGCAAGCTTGATGGCGGCGCGGCCTTCAGCTTCTTTGGCAATGATGAGCGCGTCGGCCTTGCCCTGCTGCTCTTTGACGAGGACGGCCGCTGCGGCCTCGGCGGCGATTTCCTGTTTGCGCTTGAGGATTTCAGCCGCGACGATTTCATTGGCGGTCTGCGTGGCTCGCTCGAGTTCCGCACGCTGCAATTCGGCTTCTCGGTTGGCGACGTAGCCGGCCTGTTCGGCGCGGGCGGCCTGCTCGCGTTCCGCCACTTCTGCGATTCGGTGGGCTTCGGCCTGTCTCACTTTGAGCTTGGCGTTTGAATCGGCCACCTTCATCTGGGCTTCGTTGCTGCCTTCGACGGCGGCGGCGTTGGCCATGGCGACTTGGATGGTTTGCTCGCGCAGGGCTTCGGCTTTGCCGATTTCACCGCGGCGGGTTTCATCCGCCACCTTGATCATGGCGTCGTTGATGGCGCGGGCGGCGGCTTCCTGGCCGAGGGCGGCGATGTAGCCCGAGGCGTCGCGGATGTCGGTGATGTTGGCGTTGATGAGGTAGAGACCGACTTTGTGGAGTTCGACGTCGACGCCGCCGGTGATGCCGCGGATGAGTTTTTCTCGGTCAGCGTTGATTTCTTCAATGGTCAGCGAGGCGATGACGACGCGCATCTGGCCCATGATGATTTCCGAGGCCAGGTCGCGGATGTCCTGCCGCGTGCGGCCGAGCAGGCGGCTGGCGGCGTTCTGCATGATTTCCGGCTGGGTGCTGATGCCCACGATGAAGGAGGAGGGGACGTCGACGCGGATGTTCTGGCTGGAGAGCGCACCCTTGAGCGGTACGTCGATGTTGAGCGGGTTGAGATCCATGTAGGCGTAGTTCTGGATGACGGGCATCACGAAGGTGGCGCCGCCGTGCAGACACTTGGCCGAGCGCCCGGCGCCCACCTTGCCGTAGACAATGAGGATTTTGTCTGACGGGCACATCTTGTAGCGCGAGAAGAGCCAAGCGATGGAGCCGATGATGAAGACGACGAGGACGCAGACGGCGATGATGGGGGCTGAGGACGATTCGGAGGCGGTATCGGCCGCAGCGAGGAGCAGGTGGTGGTTCATGTTGTGATCGGGTTGGGGAAGATTGTTGAGAGGGGGAGAGAGACGAGGCTTGCGGGGCGGATGGGCGGGTGGGGAATGGCGCGGGTGGGGGCGGGGGAGCGGAGGCCGGGCAATCGAAAGGAGGTCGGGGAGAGGACGGTGGAGTGAAAGGAGGGCGGGGTGCAGACGGGAGGGCGAGCAGGCGAGGCTGCCGCGCCGCCGCGGACTCGGGGCGAGGCTCAGGCCGAACCGCCGGCTGGATGCTGAGGTGCGGGCTGTTCGTCATCGAGGCTGCGCACGACGAGCAGCGAGGTGCTGGCTTCAACGACGACGATGCGCGTCTGCGCCGGCAGAGCCTTGTCTCCGTGCTGGATGGCTGCCATGGTGATGAGCTGGCCGGGGTGCGAGACCTGCACCTGACCTCCGGGCTGCCCGTGAGGCGGCAGGGTGACGTAGACACTGCCGCGCATGCCGACGAGGCTGTCGTAATCGAGATTGCCGTCCGAGCGCAGGCTGTAGATAAAGCGCATCAGCTGCATGATGAACAGGAACATAACGATACCGGCCAGCAGGCCGATACCCACGGCTCCCAGAATGCTGAGGCCCGACTGGATGCTGACGAAGCCCGCCCAGCTGAAGCCCAGCATGAAGCCGATGACGGCTCGGGCCGAGAAGTGTCCGGCGTCGCCGTCAATGTCTCCGCTCACGTCGGCATCACCGCCGAAAACGTCCGCAAAGAGCGAGACGACGAAAAGCCCGAGGGCCAGCAGCGTACTGATCCAGACCAAGAGGCAGAAAACGCCCGAGGCCGAGCTGAAATTCGGCAACAGATCCCAAGCGGTGAGCCCCGCTTTGACCCAGTTGATGGCGTGCGTGAGAAAATCCATGGTGAACTACCGTGTTATTCTACCACGAGCCGGGGCGATGGCAAGTACAAAATGAGTCAGTTCAGCCTTGTGGGGCGCTTCCGGCGTCGGTGTTTGTTCTCGCAGAGCGGCTTGTCTTTCTTTTTCGAGTCTGTGGCAGAATTTAGTCTTGCATTGCGGTGGTTTCGTGATATGATGCCCTCACCTTGTAGGTCGATTTGCCGCAGCCACGAAAATCAACCATAAAACAAGATACAAAAAATGAGCGAAATCAACGTCAACGACTTCAAGATCAACGAGAAAGATACCGGCTCCACGGGCTATCAGGTGGCTTCTCTCACCAAGCGCATCGTGCATCTCACGCAGCACCTTGCCGAGAACAAGCACGACCATGCGTCCCGTCGCGGTCTTCTGATGATGGTGGCTCGTCGCCGCAAGCTTCTGGATTATGCCAAGCGTACGGCTCCGGCTCTCTATCAGGATCTGCTGGTGCGCCTCTCGCTGCGTCACTGAGCGTTTTTATCGTTCCGGGCAGCTCTTTCGGGGGCTGCCCGGTTTTTTTTGGTCTGCCGGCCGCGTTTCTCCTGCGGGAGGGCCGGCGGGGCAGGGCCGAGGCGGGGGCAGCTCCTCTGCCTCGGTGGCGGCGGGCGCGGCCGCGGTGTCGGCGAGGGCAGGCGCCGAGGAGGCGCTGCGTTTGTGTCGGCGGCGTTGTTGTCGGCGGCGGGTGACTTGTCAATTGGCCGCGGGCTCCTGCGGCGGGTCGGTCGCATCGGCCGACTCGGTTTGGTCGATCGGCTTGATGCGGCGTGCGGCGGGGTCGAGGCTGGGCCAGACGTAGCGCATAAACAGGACTTTGATGGAGGCCGTCAGCGGAACGGCCAGAAGCGCTCCCACGGCACCGCCGAGGACGAGGCTCCACAGCAGCACCGAGAACATGACCGTGAGGTCGTGCATGCCGACGCGGTTGCCGACGATGCGGGGCTGGATGAGCCAGCCGTCAAACTGACTCACGCCGATGAAGATTGCGGCGACGCCCAGCACGAGGTTGATGTCATTCCACGTGAACCAGGCAATGAGCATGGCCGGAATGCTCGTGGAGATCATGCCGATGTAGGGGATGATGCCGACGACGGCGGCGACGGCGCCGATGGTGATGGCGTAGGGCAGCCCGAGAATCTTCAGGGCGATGCCCAGCAGCACGCCGTCGATGAGGCTCACGAGCATTTGCCCGCGCACGAAGGAGATGATGTAGTTGTTGATTTGCTGGAGGGTGCTGACGACCTCATTCCGGAAGTGCGAGCGGCGCAGCGGCAGGATGGTGTGCCAGTTGCGCGAGATGCGATCGCTTTCGAGCAGGAAATAAAACAGAAAGACGGGCACCATGACGATGCCGACCAGCAGGAAGGTCATGCCTTCGAGGGCTTTTCGCCCGGCGGAGAGCCATTCGACGAGTTTTTCGGTCAGGTAGCTGGAGCTTGAGTTGACGATGACGCGGATTTTGTCCTGATAGCTCAGCTCGGCTTCACCGGAGGACGGGGCGGCGGAGGGCGTTTGCGGATGGGCTCCGCTGCCGCTTTTTTCGTAGAGGATATCGATGGCTTCCTGAATGAGGGTGTTGTTGTCGATGAGGTCGTGTGCCGTGGCGATGCTGCTCTGGACGATTTCCTGCCGCTTGTCGTAGAGTTCGCCCGTCTGGTCAATGAGTTTCGGGGCGATGGCGGCGACGAAGCCCGCCACAATCAGGCCGACGACGGTCAGAACGGTCAGGACGGCGAGGGAGCGGCGCTGAATGAGTCTCTTTTGAACCCAGCAGACGATGGGCGAGAGCAGGTAGGCCAGAATGCCGGCGATGACGACGGGCAGGAGGACGGGCTCGAGCGCGGTGAAGATCCGACAGAAGCCGTAGATCAGAGCGCAGATGAGAAGGATGATGACCAGCAGGGAAAGCCCGGTGAGGGCGGCCCAGCAGGTCGCTTTTTGGAAGGGCGAGGGGTAGTTTTTCGGGGTCGCGGACATGGTTGTCGAGCAGGGAGGGGCGAGACAAGGCGTGGGAGACGGGCGGAGGGGCCGTGCGTCGGAGCTTGTTTGGCGGAGAGGGGGCGTTTGGCTGATGGGGGCGGCGGTTGTCGAGGGGAAGGGCGTTGCCGACGGCGAGGGAGGCAGGCGCGCGACCGATGCGGCGCGGGGCGCCGCGGCGCTGCGCGGATGCGGGAGCCGAGCGCGGTCGCCTCCGGCGGTGCGATGTCGCAGTCTAGCATAACGACGAGAGGCTTGTCAAGGTCTCCGCATGCGATTTGCGTCCGGCGCTTGAGCTGCCCTGTCGAATCCCCTTGACTTTGCGCGATTCGGGTGTATATTGACTCCGTGACCGAGAAGAATATCCCCCAGCTGACTCTGCCTACCGATGAGTTTGATGAGATGATGCATATGAGCGCGGCTCATCTCGTGTCTCTGCTCCGCTCAGCCGTGCTGTCCCCGGAGCGTGCCGGGCGCTTCCGCCCCATGCCGCCGGCGGAGCACGATGCTTATCGCGTCAGTATGACGTCGGGTCGGATTGATATCCGCCTGTTTTCGGCGGGGCGGACGGTGTTTCGCGTCAGCTTCGTGCGTGCGGAGCTCTGAGTCGGGCGCATCCGCGCACCGCTGAGTTGCTTCTTCGGTCTTGCATGTCGCCGGAAAGGGTGCTAGACTCGGGTCATGGATTTATCGGCTTTTCGCGAAGAGTATCTCAAGGACACGCTCCACCGCAAGGATTTGGCGGCGTCGCCCTTTGAGCAGTTTGATGTCTGGTTCAAGCAGGCTCTCAAGGCCGGCATTCCCGAGCCGAATGCGATGAGTATCGCGACCTGCACGCCCGACGGGCACCCCTCGCTGCGCACGGTGCTGCTGAAGTATTACGATGATCGCGGTTATGTGTTCTTCACCAACTACACCAGCCGCAAGGCCCGCGAGATAGACGCCAATCCCGAGATGTGCATGCTCTTGCCTTGGGTGACGCTCGAACGACAGATTATTGTTTACGGGCGCGCGGAGAAGATTTCGCGCATGGAGACGCTCAAGTATTTCCTCACGCGGCCGCGCGAGTCGCAGCTCGGGGCTTGGGTGTCGCACCAGAGCCAGGTTATATCGACGCGCAAGTTGCTGATGATGAAGTTGGCCGAGCTGAAAAACAAATTTGCGGAGGGCAAGGTGCCGCTGCCGGACTTCTGGGGCGGCTTCCGCATTGTGCCGCACCACATGGAGTTTTGGCAGGGCGGGCCCGGCCGCGTGCATGATCGCTTCCTGTACACGCTGCAGCCGGATGGGCAGTGGTCTATCGACCGCTTGCAGCCCTGAGTGCCGCGCGAGCTTGCCGGATGCCGCAAGTTTTGAATGGCCGCGCTGAGGAGCTTCCTCCTCTGCGCTTTTTTTGGCCGTGCACGCGGTGGGGTACCTCAGCGCGAGGCTGCGCGGCAGGGTGGCTGCTCGCGGTGCCGAGCACCGTCGCGTTGGGAAGAGACGGCGCCCCGAGGAGAAGTAGAGGCGCTGGGGAGAGCCGTGATGCCGCTGTGAGTCGCGACGCCGCTGAGCAAGACGGTTGGTGGGCTGGCGGGCCGAGGATTAGTCGGTACCGGGGTCGAGCAGGTCAAACATGTCCAGCTGCGTGACATCGGCCTCTGAGGCGGCAGGCATGCCCGTGGCTTTGGCTCGCTTGCGGCGGGCGGCGCGGGGTTCGCGTGCGGCGGCGGTCATCTCGAGGTGGGTGAGGATTTGCTTGGCGCGGCTGATGATGGGCGCGGGCAGTCCCGCTAGCCTCGCCACCTGAATGCCGTAGGACTTGTCGGCCGGGCCGGGCAACACCTTGCGCAGAAAGACGATTTCATCTTTCCATTCGCGCACTTCGACGTGCCAGTTGCTCACGGCGGGATGCGTATTTTGCAGGTCGACCATTTCGTGGTAGTGCGTCGCAAAGAGCGTGCGCGCGCCGATGACGTCGTGCAGGTGTTCGGCGACGGCCCATGCGATGGAGAGGCCGTCGAAGGTGGCCGTGCCGCGCCCGATTTCATCGAGAATCACGAGCGAGCGCGCCGTGGCGTTGTTGAGGATGAGCGCGGTTTCGCTCATCTCCACCATGAAGGTTGATTGCCCGCGGGCGATGTCGTCGCTGGCGCCGACGCGGCAGAAAATGCGGTCGACGACGCCGATTTGCGCTTCGTCGGCGGGGACGTAGGAGCCCATCTGCGCCATGAGGGTGATGAGGGCGACTTGGCGGATGTAGGTGCTCTTGCCGGCCATGTTCGGGCCGGTGAGGATGAGAACGCGGTCGCTCTCTTCGTCCATGACGGTGTCGTTGGGCACGAAGGAGCTTTCGGTCTGCACCTGCTCGATGACGGGGTGGCGGCCGTTGACGATGTGCAGACGCCGCGTGTCGTCGAGCTGCGGGCGGCAGTAGCGGTGCCGCTGTGCGCTCTCGGCCAGCGAGAGCAGAACGTCGATTTCGGCCAGCGCCCTGGCACTCGCCTGAATCGGGTCAATGTAGGCGCGCACGTCGTCGCGCAGCTTGCAGAAGAGCTCGTACTCGAGCTGCCGGGCCCGCTCGTCCGCTCCCAGAATCGTGCCCTCCATCTGCTTGAGCTCGTCGGTGACGTAGCGTTCGGCGTTGGCGAGGGTTTGTTTGCGCACGTAGCGCTCGGGCACTTTGGAGTAGTTTGCCTTGGTGACTTCGATGTAGTAACCGAAGACGTTGTTGTAGCGCACTTTGAGCGATTCGATGCCGGTGGCGGCCCGCTCGCGGGCTTCGAGCTCGGTGAGCCAGTTTTTGCCTTCGTGCGAGGCGCGGCGCAGTTCGTCGAGGCGCGGGTCGTAGCCGTCGCGGATCATGCCGCCTTCTTTGAGGGAGACGGGGGGCTCGTCGACGACGGCGCGCGCCAGCAGTTCGGTGAGTTCTCGGAAGTCGCCGAGCTCTTTGCCGAGCGGCGCGAGTTTCGCTTCATGCAGGGAGACGGCGTGCAGATCCTGCTCGATGTCGGGCAGATGAGAGAGCGAGCAGCCCAGCGCCAACAAGTCGCGCGCATTGCCCGCCCCCTGAGCCAAGCGAGAGGTGAGGCGCTCGGTGTCGCGCACCCGCCGCAGCGAGTCGCGCAGTTTGCTCATCAGGAAGGGCTCTTTGAGGAAGGCCGCGATGATGTCTTGGCGGCGCTGCAGTTCGGGCAGGTCGCAGATGGGGTGCAGCATCCATTCGCGCATCAGGCGTGCGCCCATGGGCGTGGTGGTGGTGTCGAGCGTGGCCAGCAGGGTGCCCTTGGTGCCGCTGCGCGATTCGACGAGGTCGAGGTTGCGCCGGCTCGATTCGTCGATGAGGACGGCGCCGTCGGTGCGCCTCAGCGCGAGCCGTCTCAGGTGCTCGGTGCTGCGCCTGAGCTGGTTGCGCAGGTAGTGCAGGATGGCCGCCGCCGCGCCCAGAGCCGGGCCGAGATGTGCGCAGCCGAAGCCGTCGAGGGAGTGCACGCGGAAGTGGGCCTCGAGGGTCGGGCGCGCCACGGCGGGCAGGAAGGTGTAGGCGTCGTAGTAGAGGGTGACGGGCAGGGCGGCGAACTCATCTTTCTGCTCGTCGCTCACCAGCAGCTCGCGCGGACGTATGCGGCTGATTTCGTCGCTGAGTTCGTCGAGGCTTGCGTAGTCGGCGACGGTGAAGTCGCCCGTGGTGTGGTCGGCGCAGGCCAGTCCCCAGCTTTTTTTGTCTCGGTAGCAGGCGGCGATGTAGTTGTGTTCGCTTTCGTTGAGCAGAGACAGATCGGCCAAGGTGCCGGCGGAGATGATGCGCGTGATTTCGCGCTCGACCAGCTTGCCGGGCACCGGAGTCGTCATCTGGTCGGCGATGGCAACGCGCTTGCCCAGCTGCACGATTTGGCCGATGTAGCCCTCGGCTGCGTGGTAGGGCACGCCGCACATCGGTATGGTCTGCCGTTTGGTGAGGGTCAGCCCGAGGGCGGCGGAGCACTCCTGCGCGTCCTCAAAAAACATTTCGTAAAAGTCGCCGATGCGGAAGAAGAGCCAGACGTCGGGCGGCAGTGACTGCTTCATGCGCAGGTACTGCTCCATCATGGGGCTGAGGCTTGGCGAATCGGCCATCGTGTTAACGCAGCCATTATAGTGCGGCGCGGCGGAAATTCAAGGCTTTTCGCGGTTGTTGACAGAGTGCCGGGCTGCGGCGCCGCTGCCCGGCTGCCTTTGCGCTTGCAGGCCGTGCGCTTTTCGTGTAGGCTTTCGGGCATGGAGATTCTCATCCTTGCGGCGGCGAAGCCGTCTCTCGGCTATGCGCGAGAGGGGGTGCGCTTTTTTGAGGAGCGCTTGCGTCCGCTCGGGCGCGTCGAGCTGCGCTATGTGAAGGCCGGGCGTTCGGAGGAGGTGTCGGAGCGCCTGCTGGAGGCCAGCCGCGGTTGCCTGCGGCTGGCGATGGATGAGCGCGGAGAGAACTGGAGCACCCGCGAGTGGGAGCGCCGCATGCGCGACTGGCAGCTGCATGCGGTCAAGCGCGTGGCCCTGCTCATCGGGGCGGCGGATGGCCATACGGCCGCTCTGCGCGAGTCTTGCGATGCCGTGATTTCGCTGGGTCGCCACACGATGCAGCACGAGCTGGCTCTCGTGGTGCTGCTCGAGCAGATTTACCGCGTGCACACGCTGTTGGCAGGCTCTCCCTACCACCGAGACTGAACGCGGCTCGGCTCCTTTGTCTCGGGCGGAGCGGGCGGCGCGCTGCGTTCAGCTGCCCCACTCGTCGGTTTCTCCGGCCGTGAGGGGAGGAGACACGCGCGGCACGCCGGCGATTTTTCGAGCCGGCAGGGTGGCGCCGCCGCCGTCGAAGGGCGCGGGCAGCGGAAGCTCGGTGAGAAGCAGCTCGGCATTCAGCGCGAGCGTGAAGGGGGCGCTTGCCGCCGCCTCGGCTTCAAGACAACGGGCGGGAGCCGCGATGAGGAGCAGGGGGGCAGAGGCGACCGCGGCGGCGGCCCAGAGAAGGCGGCCCCGGCTGCGGTAGCCGACTCCCTGCGGCGTGACGGCATCGGGCAGCAGCAGGGCGGCATCGGGGTGCAGACAACGGAGGGCCTCGGCGGGATGCTCGGGCAGCAGCAGGCCGGAGGAGGCATCGCAGCGACCGCCGGGGCAGTAGAGCTCGTGCGGCAGGCGGCGCAGGACGGGTTGCGCCAGAAAGTCCGGCGCGGCGCTGATGAGGCGGCAGGGGCGCTCGCGCAGTTGCAGGGCAAGGGCGAGGAGCAGGGGTCCGTCGTCGACGACGAGGCTCATGCCGGCGCGCAGCTGCTCGGCCGCCAGAGCGGCCATCTGCATGTCGAGCCGCGAGGCGTCGGCCTCGCCCGGCTGCGCGGTCGGCGGCAGGTAGACGGCACCGCCGTGCACGCGGCGCAGCAGCCCTTGCCGCTGCATGAGAACCAGATCGGTGCGGACGGTTTCGTCCGTCACGCCGAGTTCATCGGCCAACTCCGCCGAGCGCAGACTTCCCCGTTCCTCCAGCAGGCGGAGGATGTAGAGGCGTCGCTCGGAGGCCATGTACACGGGCGTGTCGGGAGAGGGAGGAGGCGCGGCAGAAAGGCGCGGTTATTACTGCCGGCTGATGTTGGAGAAGAACTCGTCGAGCCCTTCGATGAGGCTGCGCCCCTCGCTGTCCAGCTCGCGGCTGATGTCGGCGGGCAGTCTGCGGCCGTAGCGATCGAGGTCAGCGACGCGCATTTCAAGCATGCGCACGCGCGTCGCGGCCAGAGTCGCATCATACGCCGCCTCCTGCGTGAGCAGAATCGTTGAGAGAATGTGCGAGACAATCCCGGCGTACGAGGCCAAGTAGCCCTCCGCCGCAGCGTGGCGGTCGGCCTCGCCCTCGGCAGCCAGTTCGGGCATCAGCCGTTTCTGGACGACGGCCGTCATGTGCGAGGCGCGGCGGAAGAGCGGGTGAGACATGGCCGCGTGCATCGCTTTGGCCTGAGAAGGCGCCATGAAGTCGAGCACCTCGCAATCGCAGCTCTCCCGCGCCGGATCCGGCGGCATGTGCGCCTCTTGCTCGGCGGCGACTTCGCCGAGGAAGGCGAGGCGATCCATGACGTAGGCGCAGTCGAGGTAGCCCTGCGGCCGATGCGCGTACTTGTCGCGGATGGAGGGGTAGATCGCCATGCAGGCTTCGGCGCGGTTGAGGCGGTAGTCCCAGTCGCAGACGGGGAACTTCGGCGTGAGGGTCGAGAGGCTGGGGCCTCGGAAGTGCTCGATGTTCCAAGCGACGTGGTTGCGCAGCGCCTCCTTGTTGAAGAAGCGCTGGGCGTTCTCCTGCTCGGGGCTCATCTGCCACTGCGGCAGGCTGAGCCTGTACTCGAACTGCGTCGTCTCAATGAGCACGCGGATGCGCCGATTGACGAAGAATTCGATGGAGAGCGCGTTGGCCAGATGCCCCTCGCGGCGGTGATCGGGCACGCGCAGCGAGAGGGTGATGTCTCCGGCCACGACGTCGCTCGCCGCTTCGCGCAGCAGGGAGAGAACGGTGCGCTCGCGATCGGGCGGGTCGGTGCGCGTCTCGCCCTTGTTGTCAAATTCCACCCGGCAGCCGGCGATGTCGCGCAGGCAGTTGCCGCGCAGGCGGTAGTGGATCGGCTCTTCGCCGTCCGCGCACCACAGGCGCAGGTCGATGAGATCCTCGAGCGTGTTGTCGATCACGCCGCGCAGAATCAGGGGTGAAATAATGGCAAACATGGAGACGATGGGGAGGGGGAATGAATCAGATGTTGCAGTGAAAGGAGGATGACGGGGGATTGAGAGGATGGGAGAAGCCGCGGCAGGCGAACCTGCCGGGCGACGTTCAGTGGCAGCTCGGTGCCGGCAGCTGTGCCGCCAGACGCTCGACGGCTTCCGGGGCGTTCATCAGCTCGACGACGGCATCCCAGCGGCCGTTCATCAGCGCATCGCGGAAGCCCGGAGCCATCGTGAGCGGATAGCTCGCCTCCTCGCAGCTCAGGCGAAGCTCGGCGAGATCAACCGTCCAGACCGTCTCGGGCTTGCGGCGCGTCAGCTCGGCGGCGGCCTCGAGATTCTCAGCCGAGGTGCTCAGGCAGGGCAGACCGATGCCGGAGCAGTTGCCGATGAAGATTTCGGCAAAGGAAACCGCGACGATGGCCCGGATGCCCGAGCGCTTGATGGCCTGCGGCGCGTGCTCGCGCGACGAACCGCAGCCGAAGTTCTCACCGCCGAAGATGATGCAGGCGCCCGCATGGGCGGGATCATCGACGGGGTGACCCTTGGAGCGGCCTTCGGCGTCAAAGCGCTCATCGTAGAACATCGTGCCGGCCAGCTCATCGAAGGTCAGACACTTGAGAAAGCGCGCCGGAATGATGCGATCCGTGTCCATATCCGCCCCGGGGACGGGGACGGCTTTGCCGGTAATCGTGATGATTTTGTTGAGGGGCATGGTGGATGAAAATGTAGGCGAAGTGTGTGAATGTTAGTCGTTGATGCCGAAGACCTCGCGTGCGTCGGAAACGCAGCCGGTCACCGCTGCGGCCGCCGCCATGACGGGGCTCATCAGCAGCGTGCGGCCCGTCGGGCTGCCTTGGCGACCCTTGAAGTTGCGGTTGCTCGTGCTGGCGCAGATCTGGTCGCCGACCAGTTTGTCCGGGTTCATGGCGAGGCACATCGAGCAGCCGGCGAGGCGCCATTCAAAGCCGGCTTCGCGGAAGATATCCGCCAGCCCTTCCTGCTCGCATTGGCGAGCCGTCATCTGCGAGCCGGGAACGGCCAGAGCCTTGATGCCCGGCGCCACCTTGCGCCCCTTGAGCAGCGGAGCCACGGCGCGGAAGTCGCTGATGCGCCCGTTGGTGCAGGAGCCGATGAAGACCACGTCGACCGGAAGCCCCTTGATCGGCTGCCCGGGCTTGAGCTTCATGTACGCCAGAGCCGTCTCGCGCGCCTGGCGCGTCTCATCGTCGGCTGCGTCGTCGGGTGCGGGCACGCAGTTGTTGATGCCGATGCTCATGTCGGGCGAGATGCCCCACGTCACGGTCGGCTCAATGTCCTCGGCCTGCATCACCACCACGTCGTCGTAGACGGCGTCGGGGTCGCTCGCGAAGCTGCGCCAGCGCTCGACGGCAGCATCCCACGCGGCACCCTTCGGGGCGTAGGGGCGGCCCTTGAGGTAGGCGAAGGTCTTTTCATCGGGGTTGACGTAGCCGCAGCGTGCCGCGCCCTCGATGGCGAGGTTGCAGAGCGTCATGCGGCCGTCCATCTCCATCGCCTCAATCGTCGAGCCGGCAAACTCGTAGGCGTAGCCGATGCCGCCGTCGGCGCCGAGGCGGTTGATGATGTGCAGCGCGACGTCCTTGGGCGTCACCCCCGGGCGCAGCTTGCCCTCGACGCGCACTTGGCGCACCTTGAGCGGCGCCATTGCCAGCGTCTGAGTCGCCAGCACGTCTCGCACCTGCGTGGTGCCGATGCCGATGGCAATGGAGCCCATGGCTCCGTGCGTCGCCGTGTGCGAGTCGCCGCAGACAATCGTCATACCCGGCTGGCTGATGCCCAGCTCGGGGCCGACCATGTGCACGATGCCCTGCTGTCCCGTCGGCAGATCGAAGAGGCGGATGCCGTTTTGCGCGCAGTTGTTGCGCAGCGCCTCGAGCATCGAGGCCGCCAGCGGATCGGCGTAGGGCTCCGTCTGGTCATCGGTCGGAATGATGTGGTCGGGAGTGGCGAAGATGCGCTCGGGGTGCAGCACCGGCAGCTTGAGATCGCGCAGCATGGCGAAAGCCTGAGGCGAGGTCACCTCGTGGAGGAACATCGTGGCGATGAAAAGTTGCGTGCGACCGTCGGGCAGAATTCCCACGGTGTGCGCGTCCCATACTTTCCGGTATAATGTTTTTCCCATATGTCTGAATCGGGGGTATGTCTGGTGGTGGTGTCGGCTATTCTAACGCCGACGGGGGCTCAAGTCAAGTTCGGAGTCTTCTTCACAGCCGCTCATGACACGAAAGGCGGCACGGCGGACGAGGCGCCTGCGTCAAGCTGCAAAGACAACGAAGCCGGCTCCCCTTGAGCGGGGAACCGGCTCCGGTAAATCGGTGGAGTGGCGGTTTCGCCGCTTTACTTCAGGTGCTCGACGTCGGCGCGCTCCTCAAGCAGCTCCTTGCAGGTGGCGTCGATCTTCTCGCGAGAGAAGGCGTCGATCGGCAGACCTTCGACGATGCTGTGGGTGCCGTCGGCGTTCGTGCGGGTCGGCATGGAGCAAATGATGCCCTCGGGCAGACCGTACTTCGTGCCGTCGGTGTAAGAGGAGACGGAGAACCAGTCGCCCTCGGGGGTCGGCGTCACGAGGTTCTTGACCGTCATCAAGGCGGCGTTGGCGGCGGAAGCGGCCGAGGAAGCACCGCGAGCCTGAATAATGGCGGCGCCGCGCTGCTGGACGGTCTTGATGAAGTCCGTCTTGAGCCACTCGTGGTCGCTGATCACCTCCGTCACGGGCTTGCCGTTGATCTTAGCGTTGGTGAAGTCGGGATACTGCGTGGAGGAGTGGTTGCCCCAGATGGTCATGTTCGTCACAGCGGCGACGGGCACACCGGCCTTGGCGGCCAGCTGGCTCTTGGCGCGGTACTCGTCGAGCATCGTCATGGCGAAGAAATTCTCCTTGGGAAGGCCGGTCGCGTTGTGCAGAGCGATGAGGCAGTTGGTGTTGCAGGGGTTGCCCACCACAAAGACCTTGCAGTCCTTCGAGGCATTGGCGGCGATAGCCTGACCCTGACCCACGAAGACCTTGCCGTTGATGCCCAGAAGGTCCTTGCGCTCCATGCCCGCCTTGCGCGGCACCGAGCCCACCAGCATGCACCAGTCGGCGTCCTTGAAGGCCACGGCGGGATCGTCGGTGGCCACGATCTGCTGCACCAGCGGGAAGGCGCAGTCATCCAGCTCCATCACCACGCCCTTGAGTTTTTCGAGGCAGGGGGTGATTTCAAGAAGCTTGAGAATCACGGGCTGATCGGCACCCAGCATCTCGCCGGCTGCGATGCGGAACAGCAGAGAGTAAGCGATATTGCCGGCGGCGCCGGTCACGGTCACGGTTACGGGTTTCTTCATAACGACCCTTATTATGCCCGAGAGCGCGGTCAAGTCAATCACAAAATGAGACAGGCGGCGAATATGCCACACCTGTCCCAAAGTTTGAGCAGGGGGGAAAAGGGATGCAGTAATCATGCGGGTTGTCGGGCAAGGAGAGGGC
>NZ_CALXNG010000021.1:0-37290 GCF_944389695.1 Candidatus Parakkermansia intestinigallinarum | reverse complement strand
TCGTGGAGTGCAGCGGTGGCTCACTCGGTGGTCTGATATGCGGTTTCCACACACTTTGCGCTTGACCCCACAGTTGCGCAGAGTATGGCTAGCAAAAAGCACAGCAGGCATTCAAAAGCTTGCTAGCCTGCTAGCCACCCCTGCTAGCCAAAAGCACGCAAGGAACACAATATAAGGAGTCAAGCGCAAAGTGTGCGGAAACCCCTTATCAGACCACCGAGTGACATACCGCCGCACTCCTCGAGCACGCGGCGTCGGCATTTGAACCGTCTCACCTTGAGCCGACACCTGTGCACCACTCCTCACTCCTACATCGTTCATGAAGTCGACGAGACGTCGTCGATAACCGTGCACATAGCTCGCGGCTCCGCAATGAGGACAAAGCGAGCACTGATTAATTTTCAGAGTTGCCTCATAAATAACTTCTCGACATTTTGCGTGCCGACCGATGATATTCAGGGACCGATTGAACACACTGGGCATGGTAGGAGATTTCTCCTCCATGCTCCATGTTTTTTCTGCTCTCTGCGTTGTTTTTCTCTTCTTCTCTCTGCTCTGTTGCAACGTCATTCCACACCATTAGCAGAAGAGCCGCCGCAGATGCACTCATTTTTCTGCTCCCGAAAAAACGCAATCAAAGATATTCATAGAAGACTATCTTGGCTTATATATAGCGAGTAGATCATATCACTTCTTTGTGTTGAAAAAACACCAAGTACAAACAGAGAAAATGAACAGTCTAATATAAAGGCCACATATGCTACATATTGCCACTTTTCAGGAAGGAGGCCAGATAAGGTCAAATACACTACAATACCTCCAATGAATCCGATTTGGGAGTGATTCTCTTTTGTTCTCAGGCTTTTATAAGCACAATGCCAATTACAAAAACATATTGCCAATCCTATTATACAGAGAACGAATAAAACTATATTAAACAAAACATTCATATCCTATTAGGGTTTGATCTTCCTGTGCCGTCTTGCGGTTGCCGATATTGTCATAGCTGTAGCTGTAGGCATCGGCACCGAGGGTGGCGGCCCGTGAGTTGACTCGGAGCCGCCTCACGGCTCCTCGCCCCTTCGGGGCAAACGCTGCGCGTTTGTCCAATCGCCCTTACAGCCGTCGGGTGTTTCGTCGTAACTATAGCTTCTCGACGCAACATCCGTCTGCCCTTGCCGATACTGCATAGAGGTCAGGTGGCTGCGTGCTTCGGATTTACGTGCACGTCTCCGCACTCCATTCGGGCAGGCGAATGAAGAAAAATCAGACCCTAGGCTCAGAGCACGCATTCCTATGCACCATCTTAGTCAGTTGGAATTTCCTGTCAAGAAAATAAGCCGGCGCAAATTGCGGGCAGCGTCAAGGCAGGAACTAAAATAACACCCACCCTCATCCGCGCTGACAGCCTTGCAAGTCTCCTGTGGATGGCTGCTGCAAACCAGCTGTTGACGGCCTCATGCTCCGCACGCAACGCGATTCCGTAATGGAGAATCCTGCGATAGAGCCATGCAGGATAGCTCTGTGTAGAGCGGAGGACTCATAAGCCTTTGGTCGCGAGTTTACCTCTCGTTCCTGCTAGTATGATAGCCCGCCTCCCGGCACCTTTTCGGGAGGCGGGCTTTTTTGTCGCTAGTAGCTTCATCTGAAAGAGTTGCGAAGTACTCGACTCATAACGGAAAAGCCCCGTTTTTGCCCTGAAAAGCCCCATTTTTGGCCCATTTTCAGGCCATTTTGACCCCCTCGGGACTCCAAAGGACTCGTGTACTGGCATCTTCTCAAAGTGTCTTTTTGCCTCTAAGTAACTCGCCACCAATAGATTGCGTGAGACTGGGCCGTTTGCACCTCTCAAAGTCTCAACCCATTGAAAATGAATGAGTTAATTTTCTGACTCATAAATCTGTGTATTTTGACCACCAAAAATCGCCGTTTTTCGGCTTTCCCGTTATGAGTCACAACTTTAGTAGGAATTAGGAGGCCAGGCCATCCTCTAAGCCTTTGAAAATAAATGAAAAAAGAGTAAAAAAGTGCTGGACAGTGACCCTGAGGGCGCTATACTCTACAACGGGATAACGCCTTAACCGTAAACAATTTAGACACAAATCCACGGTGAAAACGCCACTCAGCATCACACGATACCGCAACACTCGCTACTGGGCCATCTGGCTGGGCGGAGACCTCCTGGCGGTAACCGTGTACCGCAAAGGCGCCGAGGCCATCCTCCACTACATCAACAGCAAGAAAGCACACACCATGAGAAGCAACAAATACACAGAGTCCCCCATGATCGGGGCCATCACCCGCGAAGGCAAAAGAGTCCGGGTGAGAGCGACGGCCGGCGGCACGAGCATCTGCTACAAAGAGCAGGGGAAATGGAGCGCCGACGAGACATGCACAATCCCCTTGCCGGAGCTCCTAGCCGAGGGCGTGCTGAAGCTGGCCGATCAGAAGGCGCGCACGACCTACGACAAGTTCTGCGCCCGAGGGCGGCGGGTGCGCCGCAACGCAGCTCAACGGCAAGAGGCTCAAGCCAAGGTCGACACGAGCCTTCCGTGGGAAGCCAGCGAGGAAGCCGAGACCCGGGACGAAGAAGAGCCCCTTACCTCGCCAGAGGACGAGCCCGCCTCCCCGGCAGAAGCGGAGCCCGCCACCCCGGTCGAAGCAGAGCCCGCCACCCCGGCAGAAGCAGAGCCCGTCGCCCCGTCAGAAGCGGAGCCCGTCGCCCGGCAGGAAGAGCAAGCCGCCCGCCTGAGCACCTACAACCTCGAGCGTGAGGGCGAGCTGATCCGGCTTCACCCCGGCATGGCCAGCGTCACCCTGCAAGCAGGCGACATCCTGATACGCCGCTACAAGAAAGCCCTCGTGCAGGTCATCGTCCGCGCCATCGGAGCGTACGAATGGGCGGGCGAAGTCTACCCCACGCTCACCCACATCAGCTGGAAAGCCACCGGCTACCAGATCAGCGGCAACAGCTTCTTCGGGCTACCCGCTACACCCCGCTCAGCCCGCGCCTGAGCCCCTTAACCGCCCCCTGCGCATAGCCGAAGTTCATACGACGAACTTAGTCTAGTTAAGACAGTGAAAGCCCAGAAGTTCAGTTTTGAATAAAAGTGGAGGACTTTGAGAACACCAACACTTTACTACGGCAATGTAGTCTTTTTTTCTGTTCTTTTTCCAAATTTCTTCATCGGACATTTTCTTGCAGAAAAATAGCGAAGCTGCGCCTGTCCCGTATGTATTACACCCCGCAAATATGATAATCCGGCGGGACGCTGTTCCGTTCTTAGTAGGCTCGTCGCAGCATAAGATCATGCCAATATCAGCCTTTACGTCTCCATCTGGAGATTTAAAGTCACCCTCAACTTCATAAGAAAACTTTCTTCCACATGCCCCCAAGAGAAAATGAAGTTCTGTGTTGTTAAAAGTAAGAATTTTAATCTTTTCGGACAACATGTTAAAGGCAAGTGACGTAAAACGGTTGGTAAAAGGTCCCCCCAGCAGAATGAGATCACCAAAACCTCGGTTGATTAGACTTACGGACTTATAATCATTTGCGTGCGTGAAGTTATGCCAATTTATATTCTCTCCATACGCTTCTGTGAGGGATGATATTACGTATGGCAATGCGTATATCTGTCCTTCTCCAACTCCATACCGTTTCACCCCCGTACGATTCTTTCCGTCATTTTCTGAAAGCTTTTGAGATAAGTCGTATGACGATACACAAATTACGCAATGAGATGGATCGCGCAGCCTCCATAACTTCACGGACTTTACACACGATCTCAACGCATTTAGGCACAAATCTGAACATTTAGCTAAGATCGCACCAACGCCGCAAGTCAGTACGCACGAGGCGATCAGGAAAAGTAGTCTTTCGGTCCTTGCCCATGTGCTACCTTCATTCAAAGCATGGTAGAACGCGCATGCTGCAGCTGCAATGATGCAGATAGAAAAAAATAAATAGATGAGAATTTGAAGCGTTCTTGGCCGACATGATATTCTAAGTTCCATATAACCTCTACGGAGAGTCTAGCAAACTCGATTTGGCGGAGCAAGGAAAATAATCCATGCCTATGGATTTAAATTTTCCCCCATATTTCCGAAAACCATGAAACGATAAACACACCGCCACCTGCAGCACCGGGCTCCGTTTCCCTTGCTGCCTGAGCTTGGCTGCTCACACCTCCTCAAAGAGGATGCGTTCGATCTCCTGCGGCGGCAGATTGAGCATATTGAGCATCCCCGTGATATGCGGCTGAGAGACCCCCAGGCGGCGGGCAAACTCCGTCGCCGAGCCAAACTTGCCCGTCGTGAGGTATTGCTCAATGAGAATGGCGTTTGCCATACGGACGGCTCGGTTGGAGGGGCGACCGCGCTTGCGGCGTGCTGCCACCGCGTCGTCCAGGCGCGTCCTGAGGCGCACAATACGCACATTCTCCGCATCCCGCTCCGTGATGATCGGGATGGAAAAATCGAAGCCCGTCTGCGGGGTTACCTCGCCGGGCGCGGAAAGGTCGTAGGGGTCGGGAGTCTCAACCTTCACCGGGGTTGCCGGGGGCTTGCGTCCCGGAGGCGAGAGGTGAAGCGTGACGGTTCGGGTTGCTTGGTGAGTACTCATGGTTGAAAGGGGGAAAACTTGAAGTCGTGAGTTTGAAGTCCGGGTTTGCTGATGCCGCATCAGGAAAGCCCCTCGCGGAGCGTGACGTCCAGTTGCGAGCCGTTGCTGTTGACCACCACCTGCTCAAAGGCCGCCTGAAACACCTTGCTGAGTTCCGCGGGCGACGCGTCCTGCAAGGCCACGTCGACGCTGTAAAGCGCGTCCGCAATCCGTCCGGCATCCTGCCCCGGAATCTGGCGGATGAGCGCGGAAAGCACCTGCGGGTCATCGCGGAAATGCGTGATATACCCCTTGAGCAAACCCTCGATATGGTCTGCGCCGAAATGCGGGCTTGCACAGCCCTGCAAGTAGGCACGCTTATTGGACGCGCACGAGTAGTAGCGGCGCATCACCCCGCGCTTAATCGTGTAAGAGCCCACGTACTCCCTGCCGCAGCGCCCGCATCTCAGAATCCCCTTGAGCGGGTAAACCACCTTCTGCGAACGCCCCGACGGCGTCCCGTGCCGCTCGCGGGCCTCCTCATTGAGGCGGCGGGTGGCCTCATAGGTCGCTTGGTCAATAATCGCCTCGTGGATACCCGGCACGAGCCCGGAGTCCGTGCGGATGAAGCCGGCGTAGACATCGTGCACCAGAATCCGCTTCACCGTCTGGCTGTTCCACGGAATGCGCTCCCCCTCCGCATTGAGGCGGTAAAGGCGCCCCTCGGCATTCAGTTGGCGGGTGATCAGCACCGGACCCTTGCCGCCGAGGTAGAGCTCATGGATGTAGCGCACCGTCTCCGCCGCCGGCGGGTCAATCTCCAGCCGTTTGTTCGCCCAGCGGTAGCCGTAGGGAGCGTTGCCGCCCACCCAGCGCCCCTGCGCCTTGCAGGCGTTGATTTTATCACGGAGGCGGGCGCGAATCATAGCCGCCTCGTAGTCCGCCACCACGGCCATCATATTCATCGAGAGCTTCCCCTCGGGCGTCTGCGTCTCAATGGACTGGGTCGCGCTGATGAACGACACGTTGTGGGCGGCAAACTCCTTCATCAGAGCCGTAAAGTCACCGAGGTCACGGCTGAGGCGGTCGAGCTTGTAGACCACCACGCAATCCACCTCGCCCGCCCGCACCTGCTGGCGCAGCATATTGAGCTGAGCGCGCTCAACCGTCGTCCCGCTCACCGCCGCATCCACAAAGGAACCCGTAAACACCCAGCCGTCCTTCTCGTGACGGCGGATGCAATCCATGCACAAGTCAAACTGGGCATCCAGCGAATTGTACTCCTGATCAAGCCCCTTAGCGATCGACTTGCGGGTATAAATCACGCAGCGGCGTCGCGGGGCTGGCGCCTCGCCCGGAAGGTCTGTCGGAGAAGAAGGAAACGTCGTCATGCGCGGGACTTCATCGGCAGGTTAAAGAAAGCGTTGCCACTCTTGCGGTAGCCGCAAATCTTCCAGGCAATCGCCGTCAGATTATCGAACACCTCGCCATCGTAGGCGAAGCGGCCTTCGCCGAGCACCGTCACCTCGTGATACCTGCCCTTGAACAGGCGGCGAATGACCGACCCGGGTGCCATTTCATCGGCCGAGAGCGGCGCCTGCTGCGGGGCGGAAGCCTCGACAATCTCCTGCTCCTCGACGTGTAGGCGCTTGGGTTTGAGGCGAATCAGCGTCTCATCGGCCAGCTCGGCCGCTCGCTTCAGCGCCCGCTCCGAAAGACCGCCGGTCACCAGCGTATTGATACGCCACGTGAGCCGCTTGATGAGGAAAGAACGGTTGCGGGTGGTATAGGGTTGATTGCCGAAGAGAATCACCCACTCGCGGCGCAACTCAGCAACACTCATGTCCTGAAGAAGCGCCTTGCGAGCCTCGGCCTCCTTGGGTGTCAGTTTGTTTACAAGACTGCTCATGTAATCTAATGTTTTGTGTGTCAATGTGTAGTGTACCCTATACCATAGCACGAGAGGCGAGAAGAGTCCAGAAATTTTTGCCTCTCATGCTATAAAAATCAACGCTTTGGAGGCTTTGTGGCGACGGGGCGCACAAAGCAAACGTCCGGGTGATTCAGCAGCCGGAGGATGAGCGGCGCCGGCGGGGCAGGGGAGAAGCCTGCTGGCAGCCTGTGCTCAGCAACGAGAAAAAAGCGTCAACCTGTCGGAATTTCCGACAGGTTCGCGCGAAGCCGGCACCCCCGTCTTCTACACTCGACCGCGGGCAGCCTGTGCCCGGCAACGAGAAAACAGCCTGAGCGCCGCCCCTTTTGCCGCCCCGCGCCCCCGCGCCCCCCGGATGCATCCCGGCCGGCGGGATGCACCCGTAAAAGCCTCGGCATCAGCGGCGACACAGCGCCCAACCGAAAGCACCAACCCGCCAAAACCCCGCCCAAACCCTCCCCGAAAGTGCAAAAACAGAAGTGCGCGTGACACAACCCAACAGCTTATATCCTTGTGTTATATATCCTCATGTGGTAGAATGCCGAGCATGTCCAACTCCTCCTTCACCTCCATCTTCGACCAACTCCGGCAACTGGGCGAAAGCCACTCCCAGAAGCAAAAAGGCACCAGCTTTGAAAAACTCTGCCTGCGCTTCCTGCAAGAGGAGCCCGTCTTCCGCGAACGCTTCTCGCAGGTATGGCTCTGGATGGACTGGCCCCACCGCAACGGAAGGCAGGATCAGGGCATCGACCTCGTCGCCCAAGAAGCCGCCAGCGGAGACTACTGCGCCATCCAGTGCAAATGTTACTCCCCGGAGCACGTCCTCAGCCTCGAAAACCTCGGCACCTACTACGCCAGCGTCGGCATGGACTGGGGAGAAGACGGCAGCATCCACTTTGCCAGCGGCATGATCATCGCCACCACGGACAAGTGGAACACCAAGCTCAGCGACACCATCGAAAAACACAGCTTCCCCTGCAAGCGCATCGGCCTCTCCGAGCTCAACGACTACGCCGTCGACTGGGAAAAACTCGTGCGCGGAGAAAAAGAAGTCCTGCGGCCGCACCACGCCACGCGCCCCCACCAGAAACTCGCCATCGACGACGTCATGCGCGGCTTTGAAACCGAAGACCGCGGCAAACTCATCATGGCCTGCGGCACCGGCAAAACCTTCACCTCCCTCAAGCTCATGGAGCGCTTCATCAACGAGCGCTGCGGCGGCCGGGGCTGCGTCCTCTTCCTCGCCCCGAGCATCGCCCTCGTCTCCCAGAGCCTCAGAGAATGGATGGCCCAGACCGAGATCAACATGCACCCCATCGCCGTCTGCTCAGACAGCCAAGCCTCCCAGCTCGAAGACGCCGACCTCTGCGCCGCGGACCTGCCGGAACCCGCCAGCACAAACCCGCGAACCATCAACCGCAACTACCTCAAATTCAAAGATACCCACACCTGCGTCGTCTTCTCCACCTACCAATCCATCGACAAAGTCAGCGAAGCCCAGAAACACGGCGCCCTGCCTGAATTTGACCTCATCATCTGCGACGAAGCCCACCGCACCACCGGCGTCTCCCTGCGAACCGAAAGCGGCGCCTACGACGAATCCAGCTTCGTGCACGTCCACGACAACAACTTCATCGCCGGGCGCAAGCGCCTGTACATGACCGCCACCCCGCGCATCTACACGGAAACCGCCAAAAGCAAAGCCGCCGAAGCAGACGCCCTCATCGCCTCCATGGACGACGTGCTCACCTACGGCCCGGAATTCCACCGCCTCCCCTTCTCGCGCGCCGTCAAAGAAAACCTCCTCACCGACTACAAAGTCCTCGTCCTCTGCGTCGACGAAGACTCCGTCAAAGAGCACTTCGCCCAAGAACTCCAAGCCCACGACGGAGAACTCGATCTCGACGACGCCGTCAAACTCATCGGCTGCTACAACGGCCTGCGCAAGCAGCAAATCCGCACCATCAACTCCGTCGCCTACCGCGACGACGAAGAAAGCGACGACGAAGACACCGACCCCTCCCGGCCCGACCACGCCCCCGTCGACTTCCTGCAGCTGGACCCCGCCCCCATGCACCGCGCCGTCGCCTTCTCCGGCACCATCAAAGACTCCATGGCCATCAAAAAAAGCTGGCAAATCATGGTCGAAAAAATCCGCGCCGAGCAGGGCGACTCCCCGGACTTCCTGCCCTGCACCATCGACCACGTCGATGGCACCATGAACATGCAACTGCGCAGCGACAAACTCGCCAAACTCAAAGAACCCGTCGGCCCGGACGGCGAATGCCGCATCCTCACCAACGCCCGCTGCCTCTCCGAAGGCGTCGACGTGCCCGCGCTCGACGCCGTCCTCTTCCTCGCCCCCCGGCGCTCGCAGATCGACGTCGTCCAGTCCGTAGGGCGCGTCATGCGCAAAGCCCCCGGCAAAAAATACGGCTACATCATCCTCCCCATCGGCATCCCCCGCGACAAGAAAGCGGAAGACGTACTCGACAACGACAAAAAATACAAAATCATCTGGGACGTCCTCCAGGCCCTGCGCTCCCACGACGACCGCTTCAACGCCGCCATCAACCAGATTGACCTGAACAAAGGCCGAAGCTCCCTCATCGAAGTCGCCCTCACCGCCGCCGAAGACGAAGACAACAACTACGGCAGAATCGGCCGGCCCGAGCCCAACGGAGCCGCCGCCGGCGCCGCCCTGCAACAAGGCCTGCTCAGCTTCGAACGCGCCGCCCAGTGGACGGAAGCCATCTTCGCCCGCACCGTGAAAAAATGCGGCGACCGCCGATACTGGGAAGAATGGGCCTACGACATCGCCGAAATCGCCAAGCGCCAGATCGAAGCCATCCACGAACATCTGGACGCCGGCAACCACGCCGCGGAATTCGACGAATACCTCTCCGGCCTGCGCGAAAACATCCAGCCCAACATCTCCACCGATGACGCCATCGAAATGCTCGCGCAGCAGCTCATCACCCGCCCCGTCTTCGACGCCCTCTTCGAGAACTACAAATTCGCCGAGCAGAACCCGGTCTCCAAAACCATGAACCGCATGCTCGACCTGCTCAAGGAATGCGCCTCGCCCGGCGACCAGCGCCGCCTGCAAGCCTTCTACGACTCCGTCGCCGACCGCGCCAAAGGCATCGACAACGCCGAAGGCCGCCAGCGCGTCATCATCGAGCTCTACGACAAATTCTTCAAAAACGCCTTCCCGCGCATGGCCGAAAAACTCGGCATCGTCTACACCCCGGTGGAAGTCGTGGACTTCATCATCCGCAGCGTGCACGACGTCCTCAAGCGCGAATTCGGCCTTAACAAAGGCCTCGGCGCCGAAGGCGTCAAAATCCTCGACCCCTTCACCGGCACCGGCACCTTCATCGTCCGCGCCATCCAGAGCGGCCTCATCAGCAAGCAAGACCTGCCGCGCAAATTCCGCTCCGAGCTCTTCGCCTGCGAAATCGTGCTGCTGGCCTACTACATCGCCTGCGTCAACATCGAAGTCGCCTACCAAGGCCGCATGAAGGCCGCCAAGTACGAGCCCTTCGAAGGTATCTGCCTCACGGATACCTTCCGCATGGACGAATCCAGCGCGAAGGACCAAGACCTCTTCACCAGCTTCGAAGACAACGGCGAGCGCCTCAAGCGCCTCTGCCGCCAACCCATCCGCGTCATCTTCGGCAACCCGCCCTACTCCGTCGGACAGGAATCCGCCAACGACAACAACCAAAACGAAGCCTACCCACGCCTCGACGCCCGCATTGCCGAAACCTACGCCGAGGAATCAAACGCCGCCAATAAGAACAGCATTTACGATTCCTACATCCGTGCCTTCCGCTGGGCCTCCGACCGCATCGGAGACTCCGGCATCGTCGCCTTCGTCAGCAACGGCGCCTATATCGACAACAGCGCCATGGCCGGCTTCCGCAAAAGCCTCATGAAGGAATTTTCGGCCATTTACTGCTTCAACCTTCGCGGTAACCAGCGCACCTCCGGTGAACTCTCCCGCAAAGAAGGCGGGAAAATCTTCGGCTCCGGCAGCCGTACCCCCATCGCCATCACCCTGCTCATCAAGCGCCCGGGTGACCAAGGGAGCGCGCAGCTTCATTATCACGACATCGGCGACTATCTTTCCCGCGAAGAAAAGCTGGACATCATCCAAAACTTCGGCAGCATTCGCTCCATTCCGTGGCAACATCCCCAACCCGACGAATACGGCGACTGGATCAACCATCGCACGGCAGGTTACTCAGCCTTTCTGCCCTTGGGTGACAAAGCGACCAAGGGCAAGACCAATACACAAGCGATTTTCGGCATCTTCTCGAGGGGATTGGAAACCGCACGAGATACGTGGGTATATAATTTCTCGACTATTAGGCTTGAGGAAAATCTCAAACGTTTCATAGAATGCTACAATGAGGACGTAAATAGACAAGAACAAACCCTAGACGAGAGAAAAATCAAATGGTCAAGTAGTCTAGAGGCCAAATATCAGAATGGAAAGACTCTCGCATTCTCCCCCTCTAAGAAGAGCATAGCAATATATCGACCTTTCTCACAGCAAAACATCTATTTCGATGAAGATTTAAATCACCGCCCCGGTAGACAGCCGGTTTTTTTCCCCACAAGTCAATGTGAGAATTTGGTGATACTAGTAACAGGAGTTGGTTCTTCCAAACCTTTCTCTTGCTTCGTTACCGACAAAATTCCCGATGTCCAGCTTCTTTTTAACGGGCAGGGTTTTCCGCTCTACTGGTATGAAAAGAAGGAAGGCTACCTGAACTTCGGGGGCGACGAAACCGTCGGAAACCTCATTCGGCACCAAGCCATCACCGACTGGGCGCTGGAGAAGTTCCGCAACGCCTACGCCGACCCCAAAATCGGCCGAGAAGACATCTTCTATTACGTCTACGGCCTGCTGCACAGCCCGGAATACCGCAAGCGCTTTGAGAACGACCTGCGAAAAGAGCTTCCCCGCATCCCCTTCGCGGCGGACTTCTGGACCTTCTCCCGCGCCGGGCGCGAACTCGCCCACTGGCACCTCGATTACGAGACGGTGGAGCCCTACCCCCTGCAAGAGAACTCCGCCGGCGACTTCCGGGTGACGAAAATGAGCTTCCCGAAAAAAGGCGTGCGAGACACCATCATCTACAACGCCACGACCACACTCAGCGGCATCCCGCCCGAGGCCTACGACTACGTCGTCAACGGCAAATCCGCCATCGAGTGGATCATGGAACGCTACGCCGTCACCACGGACAAGAAGAGCGGCATCGTGAACGACGCCAACGACTGGTGCCGCGAGCACAACAACCCGCGCTACATCATCGACCTCCTCAAGCGCATCGTCCGCGTCAGCCTCGAAACCGTCCGCATCGTCAAATCCCTCCCCCCGCTGGAAGAGAAGTAAGCCCACCGGCCTCACACGCTGACCCCCGCTTGCCCGCTCGCAGCCTCCCGCCCCTCAACACAAGCCCCCTTGCCCGCAGGGCAGGGGGGACCTTAGCCGTTGGTCCGTTTGGTGGTCAAGAGAGATACCTGCGCCGCCGATCGTGCAGGCTATGTCGTAGGGGCTATCTAACGCTAGGACATGCCTGAGATGTTTATGCTTAGAGATAAATTGTACTTGACTTCTGTAAATGATTTAGTAAACTAACACCAATTTCACATTTACGTATCCTATGAGCCAGGAAATAAGACATATACAGGTAAAGGATTTGATTTTATGGAGTGAAAATCCGAGGGAGCAGATATCTTCATGTGCTTCTAATCAGGATATCGTCGATCGGGCCTTGGAAGATAAACATAAAAAATGGAAGTTGCAGGAATTGGCTGTCTCTATGGGAGACTCATATGATTTGAGTGAATTGCCAACAGTTGTATATAAAGATGATAAACCGATCGTTTATGATGGTAATCGTCGTGTTATACTTGCATTACTGCATTTAAAGTTGGTTGATTCACACGAGTATAGCGTTGAAACTCCTCAAGTCCCAGCTATTTTGCCATGCAACGTTTGCGACGAAGAAACAGCGTTGAATAACGTTTACAGAAAGCACGCGTTAAGGGGATCATGGAATGTCATTGAGAGAGATGCTTTTGTCCATTATAACATGGGAAAAGAAAAGAGTTTTTTTCTTACCTTAGATGAAGCTCTGGATGGCTATATATCAAGAAATGGAGTTTTAAATCGTGTTTTTGTAAAAGAAGAGGTCCTTAATGATAGAACGTTGACAAGTATAGGGATCAAGATAAATGCAGGAAAATTGCAATCTCAGCACAGTAAGGAAGAGCTTCTTTTGATATTGTCTGATATTTTGTCTTGTGTGCGTGATAAGAAGATATCCACGAGAAATAGCCGAAGAAATTTGCTCGACGTTTTATCGCCAAATGTACGAGATATGATAGTGACCAATCAAGGAAACGACTATCAGATCATCGAAGTAAAAAGTCCACCTGTAAATAAGGATGCTATTGAGCATAATGCTACTGATGCGGGAAGCAAGCCTCGTACAAGACGGGTCAAAGGAGCTGAGTTGCAGTATTTTGGTGGTAGCCTTAGTTTGAAGACTGGTGAAGTAAACAACTTGTACAGGGATATGGAATCATTAGTGCAATACTATTGTAAGCATAAACATAAATTGTCAGATGGTTTTCCTGCTCTGCTGCGAATGGGATTTAGATTAATATGCGAAACCGCTGCAAACGATGAGAAAGAGACAAAGAAAGATCCTGTAGGAACTTACGTAAACAAGTATTTTGATGATGCTAAAAAGATGTTAAGTTATGATGAAAAGACATTTCTTTCTTCTCAGAATGTAAAAAAAGAGTCTATAACGCAATTGCTCCACACTGGCGC
This sequence comes from Candidatus Parakkermansia intestinigallinarum, assembly GCF_944389695.1. Lineage (NCBI taxonomy): Bacteria > Pseudomonadati > Verrucomicrobiota > Verrucomicrobiia > Verrucomicrobiales > Akkermansiaceae > Candidatus Parakkermansia > Candidatus Parakkermansia intestinigallinarum. Next base: position 23,898 of record NZ_CALXNG010000021.1, on the reverse strand, counting down.
TCACAATTATTCTTCATCCAAAGCACCAGAGCAAGGAAAAGCGATTTCCATCATATTGGGAAAAATGCTGCTTCTTTCACATGGAAAGTGATATGAACCATATATGCTCTCCACTGCGATATCCGGGGGGGAAATCCTGTATCTTCCCGTTTGTATCACGTTTATTTTATGAAAATGATTTGATTGGTATTGATTATGCTGAACCTTTCGCTGGCGGATGTGGTCTGGCATTGCGGTTAATGATGGAAGAATACGTAAAAAAAATATATATCAATGACTTTGACCCATTTATATATGCATTTTGGTATGTTGTTTTGAACAATACTGATGAATTTTGCAGATGGATTGAATCTGTGGAGTTAAGTGTGAATACTTGGAAAGCTTATCACGAAATTCAGTCTGACGCTTCGCGATACAGTTTGTTTGAATTGGCTCAATCAGCATTTTTTTTAAACAGAACGAATGTTTCAGGAATTCTGAAGGGTGGATTGATAGGTGGCATCAATCAGTTGGGTAGGTATAAAATTGACGCGCGCTTTAATAAAAAAGATTTGATATCGCGAATAGTTAAGGTTGCAAACTTCTCATCAAGAATAACCCTAGCTTGTCTAGATGGAAAAGAGTTTGTAAAAAATCTTGACAGGAAGAAGTCTGCGATATTTATATACTTAGATCCTCCGTACTACAAAAAGGGCGCGAAGCTCTACATGAACTTTTTTAATCGTGATGATCATGAAAGACTTGCAAGACAGGTTCTAAGACTTAAGAAACTTTGGATGGTTTCATATGACAATGAGTCATACATAAAGTCTCTGTACGGCAAATGCCAAAAGGTAGTTTACAACTTATCGCAGTGCGCCTCTAACCGTGTCGGAAGAGAAGTGCTTATTCTTGATAATCGCCTTGATTGGAATAATTCTTTAAATATGTTAAATGATCCTGTTCGGGAGGTTTAAAGAAGAAGTTATGCACACTATGAACTCGCTTCTTTGACGTGAGGCGAGTTCATTGCTTAATCCGAGGTAAACACTGGTGGATTCGTTCTTGTTGGTAAAGTACCTTATGCTTTACTCCGGTGGATTCATCTCATTAGGCAGCGAGTCCACGTAATTTGTCCTGATAGTTACGCCCCTTGCGCTCTACCCACATTAGCCGAGTCTAGCTGTCCTCCTTTATTCGCTGCATCTTTTGTCGGGGCTGCTGCTCGTCCCCCTTCCTCATCTACGCGTCCTGCTGCGTCCCGCCCCGCCGCAGCATTTGGCATCGCGGGGGCTGGGGGTGTTGGTGTAGTAACCGCTGCCGGGGTTGTCGCGGAAGTGGCGGCAGGAGCGGTTGTGCGTCTTGCCCGAGTTGCTCACCCAGTAGAGCGCCGTGGCCGCCTCCGGGCGCGGGGCGGGGGTGGACGCGCGGCGGGCGCTGCGCTCGGCCTTGCGGTAGTTCCAGGGCGCTACGGCGTTCTGCTGCGCCCAGAGGCCGCGGCGGGCCGCGCGCGCGGCTCGTTCTGCACGGGTGTAGGCCGGGCCGGCGCTGTATGCCTTGTAGTCCCACGCGTGCCCCTCGCGCACGAGGCTCAGGTTGATGTTCTCCTCCCCGAGGTAGACCGTGCCCAGCAGGCGGCCGTAGCGGTCGCGCGTCTCGCCCTCTACCTTCACGCGGCGGTTCAGGATGCGCTTCGCGAGGTATTGCCGCGCCTCCGGGCCGCCCTCCTGCCGCAATTCCGGCGCGTCGATGCCGATGAGCCGCACCTTTTCTTTGCCACCCCCGGCGTCGATGGTGATCGTGTCGCCGTCCGACACGCGCAGGCAGCGGCCTTCCGTCGCGCCGAGTGCTTGCGCGCAGAGGAGGAGCAGGAGAAAGAAGAGAACGAGTTTTGTGCTAAAAATGTTCCGGTATCGGTATGTTTTGTGTGTTGCCATCTTGTCGCCATCCTAGAGGTAGGGGAGTGCGGAGTCAAGCGGAATGTACCGAAATCGGTATATATTAGAGTGTATGACCCTCGTGGGGGAAAATCGGGGGACTTGGGTATGGGAGGGCGGGGCGGGTGTTCGCCGCGCTCGGCAGGGCGCCTTCGCGTGGGTGCCGGTGGGGCGTCAGTCCTTCTCGAGGCTGTGGCGGGCGTATTCGACGGCGCCGGCGGCGTCGCTGCCGAGGAGGTCTTCAAGCGTGCAGCCGAGGGCTCGAGCGAGGAGCAGCACCTCCGCATCCACCACGCGGCGCTGGCCGTGCTCTATTTTGAGGATGGTCTCTCGCACGATGTCCCACCCCAAAAGCTGGCAGGCTCCGGCGAGATCCTCCTGCGTCCACTTCCTGGCGCGGCGCAGTTTTTTGACGGCGGGGCCTACGATGTTGATTTTCTTTGCTGCGGCCATGTGACGGTTTCGGTACAATTCTAGCAGGCTTGCTGCTTCAAAAGGTACCGATATGAGTAGATTTTCGGGATTCCGGCTGCTCTTTCCCGGGCTTGTTTGTGTTATGGTGAGCTTCTGTTCCGTGGGGTGGCATGCGGGGGCTGCCGGGGCTTTTTCAAGGGGGGCCGGCTTTGCCTCGGGGAGGGAAGGGGGCTGTTATGGGGGGGTATTCGGGGCTTTTTTATGGGGGTGTATAACGTAAGGAATCTATTAAGCCTCAGCACATAAGACTTGCCCCGCCTCGTGCGCTTGCGGTTCCCGCGCAGGCCTGTTTTTACCCATTCCCACTTTTTTGACATGAAACGAAGCCTTGCACGTCGTCCGAATCCGAGCGCTGAGAGCTGATTTAACCTACTAAAGCGCCAATCAGTTACGAATGATGCACCTCTAAGAACGTCAACCTTCCCCATCGGGAACTCGCTTTCCGGCCGCTTCCCGCCTTTTACTCCCATGCAACACCAACCTCATCACAACCGAAAGACAATTTCCTCCGCTATGAACACATCCATCATGCACAGCGTTTCACGTGCCCTTGCCGCTGTATCTGCCGCCCCCTTTCTGTGGGCGGCGGTTCCGTCTACCCCCTCCCGCATCCCGGAGCCTGACCGCTGCTTGTCCTGCTCCGTTTCCCCGTCGGACGCTCCCGGCAACCGGCAGGCGGAGAACTCCCTCAATCCGACGAGCGAGTGAATCCTCCAACGCATTGAGAATGAAGAAAAAAGAGCAAAAAACTTCGTGACATTTTCTCCCGGGCGTGTTACATTATACGATACACAAACCGTTTACGGTAAATGTGCAAGAACAACACTAAAACAACGAAACAGTCATGAATCCAGAAGAGAACAGACGCGCCTTCCCGATACCCCACCAGCTTGCCGACGAGCTGGCCGGGGGGTTGGAGAACCTCATCGTATGCACCGGCACGAAGGACTTTGGGCCGATCTATCCCGGAAACGAAGACCTCGGTGGTTTTTACTTCAGCTACCCGCGGCGGTTTGCGAAGAACCGCTCGAATCTGGCGAGAATCCTTGCCCTGAAAAACGGCAAGAGGCGTATCGAATGGTACAACTACCGGAAAGGGTACGGGATGCGGCTGTCATCAACCGAGCTGTTGGAGACGTCCGACAACATCGAACCGGCCGATTTGGAGTCCGTCTGGTGGGAGCACACCGCCTGCGCGGTACGCCCGCCGTGGATTATCGAGGCCTTCAAGTCGCGGGTGAAGCTCGGGAAGGTCTTCACCACGCGAGGCGTAGACGAGAACTTCAGCCGAGATGAAATCCGCGCCTGCATCAAGCGGCATGCGGCAGGCGACTGGGGCGACATCTGCGAGGAGGACAAGAAAACGAACGAGGAATCCCTCGACGAAAGGAACCCGAGGCGCGTCATGAGCGCCTACAAACTATCAGGAGAGCGCGTCCTGTGGATCATCACGGAATGGAACCGGGAGGCCACAACCGTCCTGATGCCCGACGAGTACTAGGCCTCGGCCCGGCAACCTCGGAACGCTTGTTCCGGGGTTAGCCTTTGATCGCAGCCATGTCCACCCTCTCACCCGAGCAAGCCGACACCGTACTGGAAGTCAACCGGGCCAACGCCATCAAGCAGGCCGTCAGCAAGGTGAAGGCACGCAAACCGCTCAGCCGGGCAGAGATTGACCTGCTGCAAAGCATCGCCTACAGCCCCGGGCAGAAAGGGGACTTGACCATCACCGTAGCCAAAACCGTCGTCGAGCTGGCGGCAGCGCTGGGATGCAGCCGCCGCAGCATCTCCAACTGGCGCAAACTGGAAGGAGCGCCGGAACCCAATGCGAACGGCACGCACGACGTCATCGCCTGGCGTCGCTTCATGCACGAGAAGCGGCTGGATGGGAGCGAGCCGGGCGATGAGGAAGGGCTCAAAATCCGCAAGCTGATGGCTGAGATTCACGAACGGGAGTTTCGGCTGGCCATCCGCAAGGGCGAGTACATCCGCAAGGAACTGGTGCGGGAAGCGTGGCTGGGCCGGTGCGGACGCGTGGTGAACCTGCTGCGCTCGAAGTTTGAAAAAGAAATGCCGCCCCAGTTGGCGGGGCTGACAGCCCCGGACATACAGGAGCGCCTCACGGCAGCGATTGACGAGGTGCTGAGAGACCTTCACGACGGTAAAGAGGGGAGCCTGACGCCCTGAGAGCATCGGTTCCAGCGATGGGTAGGTAGGGTGCTGTTCTGCGATGTGTTGACGGGCAAAAGCCGTCGGTGATACTCTGAGCTCCTGCAGGCGGTGCTCGAAAGAACGAGAGCCCTTTCCTCCCGTTTTTGACACGCCGCCTATAGTGTCCGCAAACTGCTACGGTTGCAGCGGAGGACAAACACACAACATAGAAAATACACAATTATGTCTCAAACATTGGACATTCAGACGGACGCCGAAGGTCGCATTGTTGGCCTTTCCGGCAATTTCTCAAAACAGACTAACTCAAACGGTGCGGAAGATCACTTCGCTCCGGATTCGGTGAGCCTGACTGTTCCCGAGAACACGGAAGCACATGTCACAGCCTCGATGACTGTTGACGATTGGGGGTATATTGATATTACTCCCGCCTCCGGTGCTTCTATTCGAGCCATTGACCTTACCTCTAGTGTAGAAAGCCCTGGTCCTCGTGGCGGTCACGTGAGATGGAGTGCTCAAACCTCCGATGACATCGTGCTGGCGCCCGGTCAGTACAGCATTACGGTTCGTCAGGATAATGCTCCTTACAATGAAGCGTATGCAGCACAGGCAGGCAATAACGTCTCATTCTGTCAGGCGTCTGTAACGATTGAGTATGTTGCCAGCCTCTCACCTGTGAAAACTATTTCGGTGCTGACGGCTGATGAGTACGGCGAAATCGACGCTACAGGCACAACCTGTGCAGGATATATTAAATCAGGAGATCGTGTGAGCAACGGTAAGCACGCCATTAGTGTCGGACTGGAATATTCCGGCCCCTCTCCTGATCCTGATTTTGATCCTGTCCCCTCTAGTTCGATTGCTAGTGACAACTTCACACCGAGTCATATCGAACTTGATTCTTCCGGCAAAGCACGTTTTAAGGTTTGGACGATGGGCAATACCGGAAATAAGTCCGTCGTAAGCCTCAATGGGGCTACATCTGAACCAATTAGCTATCTTCCCGCTGTATTTGAGGATAAGTTCGAAGTTACCGTTTATTACACATGCATGGAATCCAGTTTTTCCGGAGAAAATGACGCCAACCTAGTTTGCCATGTCGGGGATTCCAATACGGAGACGGTTATTGTATCGGAGGTAAACTCTGCCTTCAAACGTCAAGTTGTTGAGGAAGGTTTTGGATTACTGAAAACTCCTATTGTTTACGATGGGGTAACGTATCCCTACCTTGCCAAAATTGATTCAAAGTGGCGAGTTTACGAACACGTCCTTGGTAGCGCAAACAACGAGCTTGTTCCAAGGCGTTCTTGCGCTACAGATGGTAGCGTTATTAAACAGGGCTCTCGTATTCAGATTTTGCTTGGTGACGAGCTGCTGAGTTCTTTTGAAAATGAGCAAGGGGTTTTCGTCGCAGGGGATACAGGCTCCGCTATTACGGGTAATCATATCGATTTGTATTGGGGGTGTGACGCTCCGTCACCCAACAATCCTAGTATTCCTGCCGGACTCGCCCAAGGGATTACTTCCGGTAATCGGTTCCGCGTTGTACTACTGTCAGAAAATTAATTAGTATCACAGATTCTAAAGGCCGGAAGAAAAGCTTCCGGCCTTTAGAATTTACAGTATATTCAGAACATTTATTTCGGAAAGTTGTATATCGCTGTGAAAGTATTGTAACGCTTTTAATTTGCCATCTTCAACAGACCACTTAACGCGAAATCGATAACGGCCTTCCGTTAGTAGTTCAATAAGTGTAGCATCTCTTGTGTTGTCAGGTGATTCTCTTACTATCTCATATATGGCATAAAACGAATTTCGTCGACCGCAACCTACACAAGCAAAGCAATTGTCAGTCAGCCATAATATCTCATGGGTTGGAGGAGGAGTTACTTGAACTTTACCGGCGGCATATGTAAATAACTTCATGATCGTACCATCGTTTTTTTTCATGGACAATATAGGTTCATGAGTAGTAGTATTATACTCCATTATAATGACATCTCCTGTACTATTGGGCAACGATTGACATATGGGGTCTTTATGGGTATCACTAACTTCAGTGATGCCGCTATTTTCTGCGGGTGGATCGTCGTCTCGGTCGAGAAAGCTGCAACAATGCACTAAAACGTCATCTCCCTTATATTCCGGGGTGTGGACGCTACAAAAGTGCTTGTCGACATCGCCCGGGCAGATAAGAGCATCTGCATACGCCATACCGGGCAGCAGGGAGAAGGCGGCAAGACAGGTGAGTAAGAGTGTTTTCATAAGTGAATGGTTTGAGTTGATAGTTCTGTTATCTCGGGTGACGAGCCCTTGTTCCGCACAAAGGCGCATAGCTCACATCAATAATACGCTCAAGACACGAAAAATCTTTCAACTTTTTGACAAAATCTGAAAAAAAGTTGGGAAATCATCTCACCGGCGCCTGTTGCGGAGGGCATTTGCGGCGCGAGCAGACGCCCTGAGTTTTGACAACACGTTTAACCGTGTGCAAGACCGCCTCAAAATCTCGGAACTGGAAACCCGATTCGCCACGCTGTGGGATGCCGCAGGTGGGCCTGAACTGCAACGGGAATACCGCTTTGCGCCCCCGCGCCGCTGGAGGGCGGATTTTGCCTGGCCGCAAGCCCGCCTCCTTATCGAGATTGAGGGCGGCCTCTGGAAGCGTGGGCGGCACCTGACGCCCCAGGGCTTTGCCGCCGATGCAGAGAAGTATCTGGCGGCCACGCTGCAAGGCTGGACCGTGGTGCGGCTGGTCAGCATGCAGCTCACGCCTGAAACCGTCAAGCAAGTGCTTGCCTATGCCCGAGACCGAGTCAGAGTATCTGGAGAACCTCTGGCGTGAAGCGTGGACTCCACCCGACCGGCAAGACGTCTGGAAGTGGGCAGAAGAACACATCGAAAGCATCCCCTACTCACCGATTCCGGGGCGGTTCCGCATCAGCAACTCGCCGATGCTGCGCGACGTGATGCAGGAAATGGTCAACCCGCGCACCCGGCTGGTGAGCATCATCGCCGCCGTGCAGAGCTCCAAGTCCACGGCCATTGAAGTAGCCCTCTGCTACATCATCGCGAACCTCCCCGGGCCGACCCTGTGGCTTGACCAGAATGACGACGACGCACGCGATCAGGCCGAGGGGCGACTCAGAAAACTCTTCGACCACTGCCTGCCGGTCAAAGCCCTGTACCCGGCAGACAAATACAAACTGCGCAACACCACCATCCACTTTGCCAACGGCATGACCTTGTGGGTGGAGGGTGCGTACAACAAGAGCAACCTGCAGCGCCGCTCCATCCGCTGGCTGATTGGAGATGAGACCTGGCGCTGGCCGGCGGGGCACATGGCCGAGGCGGAAGCCCGCACAACGGCCTTCGGCTGGCTGGGCAAGTGCATCTTCTGCTCCCAGGGCGGCTTTGCAGAAGACGACACGCACACGAAGTTTGCCACGACCGACCAGCGCGAGTGGATGTTTACCTGCCCGCACTGCGGCGAGCAGCAGCCCTTCTCATGGACATGCGTGGAATGGAGCAAGGACTGCAAAGATGCCGACGGCAACTACGACTTCCGCCAGGTGCGGGCGACGACCCACATGCGCTGCGCCCACTGTCAGGCGCGTTTTGAAGACCGCGACGACGTGCGGCGAGACCTCAACGCGAGAGCCCGCTTTGTCGCGATGAATCCCAACGCCGCCGCCGAATACGTGGGCTTCCACTGGAATGCGCTCGCCACGATGAGCTGGGGCATGCTTGCAGAACTCTACCTGCGAGCCAAAGCCGCCGCACGCAAAGGCGACTACACCCAACTGCGGCAATTCTACCAGAAGCGCCTCGCCCTGCCGTGGAACGACGTGCAGGAGGACTACCACCTCGAGACCACCCCCTCAGACTACCGCATGGGCGAGCCTTGGGAACAGGAGGGCAACATCGGCGGCATCGCGCTGCGTTTCCTGACCGTCGACGTGCAGCGAGAAAGTTTTTATGTGGTGGTACGCTCGTGGGCCTTGGACGGCAGCTCGCGCCTGATGGACTGCGCGCATGTGCAGACGTGGGAAGACATCGTCACCATGCAGGAGCGCTACGGGATACGCGCCAACCTCGTCTTCGTGGATGCCGGGTACTCGACCTACGAAGTCTACACCCGCTGCGCGGAGCACGGCTGGACAGCCCTGATGGGCGACAAGCGCAACACCTTCACGCACCGACCGAGCGGAGGCAAGCCGGTCGAGCGCTTTTACTCCCCCAAGCGCAGCATCAACCTCGGCTATGCCAACGGCGGCACGCGAAGCTGCGACATGTTCTTCTGGAGCAACCTCGGCATCAAAGACGCCCTCTTTCGCCTGCGCAGCAACACCACGCCCCCGCTCTGGGAAATCCCCGGCAATGCCCCCTCAGATTATCTGGACATGCTGGACTCGGAAAGCCGAACCTACGAGAAAGGGCGCTGGGTTTGGCGCCAGATCGGCAACCGCCCGAATCACTATCTGGACTGCGAAGCCATGCAGGTGTGCGGTGCCATCATGCTCAAACTGGTGGGGAGCGAGAGCAGTACGGGCGGAGACGTTTTGACAACACCCCAAAAGGCATGAGTACAATCTACTGCGCACACACCGACATGGTAGCGACCGATTCACTGGTCGAGAACCCCCGCAACCCGAACCGGCACCCGGAAGAACAAATCGTCGCCCTGGCGAAAATCATCCGCCATCAGGGCTGGCGCAACCCGATTGTCGTCAGTCGGCGGTCGGGCTTTGTTGTGAAAGGACACGGGCGCCTGCTGGCCGCCCGGATGCTGGGGCTCGCCGAAGTCCCTGTTGATTATCAGGACTACGAAAACGAAGCCGCCGAGTGGGCCGACATGGTGGCGGACAACAAAATTGCGGAACTCTCCAGCATGGACGAAGCCGAGCTGAACCGCATCCTGCGCGAGCTGGACGGCGAGATCGATCTGGAGCTGACCGGCTTTCAGGCCGCCGAACTCGAGGACATCCTGGCACAGGTGGACGAGCTCGACGACGTGCCGGACGACCTGCCGCTGGATGCCGATAACGACAGCACCGTCACCAACCTGCCGTTTCTATCCTTCGGCGCGAAGAAAATCTACATGCAGCCGGACGAGGCCGAGCGGTTTAGCGCCCTGCTCAAAGCCTACAGTGCCGAGCACGGCAACTACAACGGCCTGGCACTGGAACTTCTGGAGCATGGAGACGCGCGGTACCGCAACGCCGAATAACCCCCACCCGAAGCATGAAAGCGGAGTTCATACCGGCCTATCCCATCAGCGAACTGAGCCCGGCGGACTACAACCCGCGCCAACTGGCGCAAGAAAAGTTCACGCTGTTGCAGGAGAGCCTGCGGAAGTTCGGCGTCATCAAGCCCGTCATCATCAATGGCAAGAACGGCATCCTGACAGCGGGGCACCAGCGCACCCGAGCGATGAAAGCCATCGGTCTTGAGTACTGCCCGGCCATCCGCCTGCAAGGCATCACCCGCACCGATGAAATCCGCTTCAACCTCTTTCACAACAGCGTCGAGACCAACAAGACCCCGGTCATGCTGGATTTGGACGGGAGCGCCCCGGAGCCGGAAACCTACAGCTACATCGAGCCGGAGCGCATCCACTTCAAGCGCAATGCGAACGCGCTCATCATTAACGGCATGAGCGGGCTCATCCTGCGCTACGGCGGCTGGGGCAGCATCGTCTGCGCCGAAGACGGGCGCGTGCTGCTCAACTCGGACTACGCCGTCGCCTGCAAGCAACTGCGCATCCCCTGCCTCTGCTACATGATACCGGCAGAAGACGAAGCCGAGATGCTGCGCTACCTCTCCATCGACTACGGCGTCTACTACTACGACGCCCTGGGCGTCAAGTCCTACAACCAGCTCCATTGCCAAATGCACCGGCTGCAAGGGACGAAATCGCGGCGCATCACATCCACGCTCTACGAAAACTACGTCATTCCGACCCTGCTCAAAGACGAGCGCTCCGTCGACTTCGGAGCCGGGAGGTGCGCCTACGCCGACATGCTGGCGCGGCAGGGTTATCGCATGCTGGCCTACGAACCGCACTTCCAGTGCAAGGGAACCCTCAACGTGAGGGAAGTCGTGGCTCAGATCGGCAAACTCTGCCTCGACCTGCAGCAGCACGGCCTCTTCGACGTCGTTGTCCTCGACAGCGTGCTCAACTCCGTCGTCAACACCCGGTTTGAGCATGCCGTGCTGACCACCTGCAACGCCCTGCTCAAGCGGGGCGGGCGCATCTACATCGGCACCCGCAGCCTCTACTTCACCGAGCACCTCAAGACCTTCAAAACCTACAACGGGCACGGGCGGGACATCCAGTTTCTCGACAAGGACAACTTCGGCGCGACCTACCGCAGCGGCGTCTGGACGATGCAGCATTTTCACACCCACGAGAGCCTGCGCACCCTGCTGGAGGAATACTTCGGGCGCGTCGAACTGCGGGGCTCAGAAGGCGAGCCGCAGCTCTACGCCATCGCCGCCGAACCCCGGGTGCTGCCGCGCCGCAAAGTGCTCGATGCCCTCAACATCGAGTTTAACATGGAATACCCCGGCAACTACCGGCACAACCGGCACGGCAAACTCGTGGAAACCCTCATGGGCAAGCTGGAGGAAGAGCGCGGATTTGAGCAATAATCATTTGAAAAACAGTCGCCGATGTGCTATACTGAAACAAAGCAGCCGACCATGATCAGCCTCCGCCACCTGCACGTCAACGCCCCCTTCAGCTATCTCTGGCTCAAATACGTCAGCGGCGTGAATCTGAGCGTCCACTGTGCCCGCTGCCTGCTGGGCGAGTACGACCCGCGCATCAGCGCCCGGGTGAAAGAACTGCATGAGCAGCCGCTGCGCCCATCCCCGTGCTACTACCTCTGCGGCGTCAGCAAGCCCTACGTCTGGAGCCGCAACTTTCACTTGGCCTTCCGGGAAAAGGAAGGCAGCCTGCTGAGCGTCTCGCGGCAGGGCATCCAAGTCGAAATCGAAAACGCCGAAGAAATCGCCTTCAGTCAGGCAGACATCGACCCCGCCGACCCGCACGCCCGCTCCAGGGCGTACTTCACCTGCCGCAACTGGCAGTTTGCCCACCTAATCAGCAAGCAGGGGTAACCCCCTCGGCTGAACACCTTGGACGGGGCTTTTTTTGACAACCGGCCATAGGTGTATGTTCAAGTACATCATCAACCGATTGACGGAACGCTCCACATGGCTGGGGCTCATTGGCCTGGTCACCGCCTGCGGTGCAAGCCTTGAGACAGCACTGGCGGAGCAGATCATCGCCGCCGGAATGGCAGTAGCCAGTCTGGTCGGCATCGTTACGAAAGACAAAACCGAAGGAAAGGAGGAAAAGGGTAATGGCTGAGAATCTGGAGGAGGTGAGGCAAGATCGCGCCTTTTGGCAGCGCCTGATGCGTTTTGCGGGGTACTACAAAGGTGAGATCGATGGCATCATCGGCCGCCAGAGCCAGGCGGCAGCAGCCGCCTGGCAATCAGCAGCCGAAGCGCACCGCGCCGAGCTGGGCAGCTTTGACGAGCGCAGCGAGCGCAACATCGCCACGCTCACCCCCGAGACCCAGCGGCTTGCCCGGCTGTGGCTTTCCAAAGCCAAAGCCGCCGCCCAGGCAGAAGGCATGGACGTGCGCATCATCTGCGGGACGCGAACCTACAAGGAACAGGACGCCCTCTATCGCAAGCGCCCGCGCGTCACCAAAGCCCGAGGCGGCCAGTCCATGCACAACTTCGGCATCGCGTGGGACATCGGCATCTTCAAGGGCAAGGAATACTTCGGCGACCACGCCCTCTACGGGAAGCTGGGCAAACTCCACGCCGACATCCCCGGCCTGACATGGGGCGGCACGTGGACAAGCTTCGTCGACCAGCCGCACTACCAGCTCAACACCTTCGGCAGCACCGCCGCGGCGCGGAAGCGATTTGAAGCATAAGGAAGAAGCCCCCCATAGAGAGCCATGAGCGCGAAAGGACTCTTCATACACGGATTCTGCGAAGCTGAGGTCGAAGCCATGCTCACCTCGGCCAAAGCCCTGCTGATGGAAGGCAAAACCGTAATGAGCTGGAACGACGGAGGCACCTCCGTGGGCAAGCAATTTGTCATGCCTGTCACCGACATCATCGAAGAATGCCAGTACGCGCTGCGTTACTTCAAGCGCCAGAAAGAAACAGACACCCAAGCAGAAGACCACCCCGGCTCCCTGAGCCACGTCGGCTGGAGACTGCCGCACTGAAACCGCCGCCGCACTGAAACCGCCGCCGCACTGAAACCGCCCGCCGCAACGCACCATGAACTTTCTGCAACGCCTGGCCGCCCGCATCTTCTTCGGCACGCACTCCGTCTTTGAAGGCGCGAACCAATCGCCCCGCCGGTCGAACGTACCGGGGAGCGGGCCACGGGACACCACGCTGGACTTAACGCCCGGCGTGCGCTCCGAACTCGTGAGGCGCAGCCGCTATCTGGTCAAAAACAGCGGCTTCCTGCAAGAAATCATCAGCAGCATGGCCCTCTATGCCATCGGCGACGGCATCCTGCCGCAACCCTCGGGCAAAGACGCCCGGTGGAACCAGCAGGCGCTCGCGTACTTCAACCGCTGGGCACATCGGGCCGAAATCACCGGGCGCTTTGACCTGACCACCTGCCTGTATCTGGCCTGCATGGCGTTGGAGACCGACGGAGAAATCTTCGTTCTCAAAACGGAAGAAGACGGCGAGCCGAAAATCCAGCTCATCGAAACGCACCGCATCGGCAGCAGCGGAGCCGGAGAAGAAAGCGACGGCACCACCTTTGCGACAGCCACGGCAGAAGACTCGCTCATCGACGGCATCCGCCTGTCGCCCCTGGGCAGGCCGCTCGGCTACCGCCTGCTGCTCGACGACGGCAGCCACCGGGAACTCGCCGCGCGGGACGTCCTGCACGTCTTTGCGCCGATGTCCATCTCGCAGGTGCGGGGCTACCCGACCATTCAGCACAGCATCAACCACATGCTCGACATCCTCGAGCTGCTGGCGCTGGAAAAGCACGCCGTAAAAGACAACGCCGACATCGCCCGCGTCCTCAAGACCAGCCGCTATGAAGTCGACGACCGCGACTTCCAGCTCAGCAGCCCGCCGCAACCCAGTGGCAGCGACCCCGGCTTCCTGCAAACCATCCTGGGCGGCAAACTCGTGAAAATCCAGCCGGACGAAGCCATAGAAAGCTTCCAGAGCAACCGGCCCAGCCCCACCTTCCAAGGCTTTTTGGACTACCTGCAACGCGACAGCGCCCTGGGGCTGTTGCCCTATGAGTTCGCGAGCGACTCGTCCAAAATCGGCGGGGCGGGGGTGAGACTCATCGTGGCGAAGGCCGACCGCAGATTCAGCCGCAGACAAACCCTGCTCATAGACCGTATGCTTCGCCCGATCTGGCGCTTCGTCATCGGGCATGCCATCACGGCGGGCAAACTGCCACCCGCAGAAGACTGGACTGAGGTCGACTTCGTCACGCCCCGCCGCGTCACGGTGGACGCCGGACGCGAGTCCCAGCAGAACCGCGAAGACGTCAAAGCCGGGCTCAAAACCCTCAGCGACCACTTCGCCGAGCTGGGCTGCGACATCAACCATGAGCTGGAAACCCGAGCCCGGGAAATGGCCCTCATCCGCGACATCGCCGCCCGCTACCAACTCAACCCGCAAGACCTCTGTCAGTACTACATCCCACCCACCGCACCATGATCACGTCGCATACACAGCCCTGGCTCATCACACTGGAAGCCTACTGCGAACTCAACCGGGCCGAGCAAAGTGCCGCCGGAGCACAGGCGGGCGAGGCCACCCGAGCTGCCGAGCCGCCCTACGAGCTCCGGGACGGCCTTGCGACCGTGCGGCTGCATGGTCCCCTGTTCCGGCGGCTCACGCCGCGCATGAGCGCGGCAGCCGCGTTCTGCGGCCTGCGCCTGTGCAGCATGGAAGAAACGGGCGCAGCGCTGCTGCGAGCGGCCGCAGACCCGGCCGTGCGCACCCTGCTGCTCGACATCGACAGCCCGGGCGGCACCGTCAACGGCACCCCGGAGCTGGCCCAGCTCGTGCGCGGCATCGCGCGGCAGAAACACGTCTACAGCTTCACCGCGGGGCAGTGCTGCTCAGCGGCCTATTGGATAGCGAGCCAGACGGACGTCATCTACGCCGCGCCCTCCTCGGCGGTGGGCTCCATCGGCGTTCTGCTGCCCTTGGTCGATTGCAGTGCCCTCTATCAATCCTGCGGGCTGAAGATGGAAGTCTTCGCCGCCGGGAAATACAAAACCATCGGGCTTGAAGGCACCAGCCTGACCGACGAGCAGCGCGAGCACCTCAGCGAGCAAGTCAACAAAACATGGGCAGACTTCCGGCACGCCGTCACCCGCCGCCGCCTGATCGCCCCCGAAGACATGGAAGGGCAGAGCTTTTACGGCACGGAAGCGCGGGAGAAAAAACTCGTCGACGCCTGCGTGCTCTCGCTGCCCGCGTTGCAGGAAAAACTCATCCGGCGGCATGCCGCGGACCTCAGCACTGCCTCCCTTTAACCTCCCTTTAACCCCTTTTTGACAACACCCGTAAGGTATATGGAAACACTCGATGAACAACTCGACGCCGCCAACGCACGGCTCACTGAGCAGACAGAACAACTCCGTGCGCTGGAAGCAGAAAACACCGCCCTGCAAGTGGCCAACGATGAGCTCAAGGAAAACCTCGCTCACAGCAAGGCCCAGCTTGCCGAGCTGGAGGGCAACTACCGCAAAGCCCTCGACGACGTGCAGCGCCTGAAAGCCGAAGCCAAAACGGCCGAGCAACGCGCTGCGGAATACTACGGAGCGAGCACCGCCGCGCAACCCGTCACCGGCAAGGGCGACCCGGCACTGCGGCCGGTGCGCGAACGCTTTGCCGCCATCAGCGACCCGACGGAGCAGACCCTCTTCCTGCGCTCGCTCAGCGCCTCCGAGCGAGCCGAACTCTACAGCAAACCTTAACCGCACATCAACACAATGGCAAACACCCTTACCGATCTGAAAGACGTCCGCATTGCGCAGGCCGCCTTGCTGCCTTGGATGACAGAGCTCATGCCCCTGTCCGTCTTCTCGACGAACTTCAGCCCGAGCCCCTCCGACAAAGGCGACACAGTCAAAGTCCCCGTCGTCGGAGCCCCCACAGCAGCTTCTGACTTTGCGGGCACCTACATGCAAGACATCGACAGCGAAGCGAGCAGCGTGCCGGTCGTGCTCAACAAGCACAAGTTCAAAACCGTGCACCTGACGGCGAAAGAAGCCGCCACCACGGCCGTACCCCTGCTGGAAAAGCTCGTGGCGACGGCCGCCCAGCAACTCGCCATCGACGTCCTCACCGACATCTTCAGTTGTGTGAAGAAAGCCTCGTTCAAGACAGCCGCGGACGTAGCCTCAGCCGAAGCCTTCAGCTACAAAACCGTGCTGCAAATCCGCGAAGCCTGCAACAAAGCCAAAATGCCGAAAGCCGGGCGAGCCCTTGTCGTCAACACCAGTCTCAACACCGCTCTGCTGGCCGACGACATCGTCGCGCGCAGCTTCATCACCAATCTGGCGCAGCCCGGCGTCGTCGAAGCCCGCATCAACCGCTTGGCCGGCTTTGACGTCTACGAGACGGACTGCGTGCCGGACAACGGCGAAAACCTCGCAGGCTTTGCGGCGCACAGCTCGGCCGTCGCCGTCGCCATGCGCTACTTGCAGCCGATTGCCAACTACGACGAAGCCGGAGCCGTCACCGACCCGGTCACCGGCCTGACCTTCGGCTACCTGCGCTACACCGACACAGCCTCCAACAAAGTACTCATCACGCTGGAGTGCTTGTATGGCTACGAAGTCGTGCGAAGCGCAGCCTTGCAAAGGATTTCCATCACAACAGCCGGGGCATAAGGTAGGAGTGAGAGATGAGCACGGTACATGAAGAAATGAGTGCAGACTTTATGGCCGTGCACCGAGACATGCCAGACTGCATCGAGTTGGGGAAAGACAGTCTGGCAGCCCTGGTGAGTGATGGCGCACGGTCAGCGGAGCTTGAGCTGGCAGGCTTTGCCCCGGTTCGCACGCTGACCGTGCGAGTGCTCAGACAGCACCTGAGGAGCTCCCCGCAAGTCGGGGAGCTCCTCACCCATGCCAACATCCCGTACCGCATCACCTCCGTCAGCGAGAAACCCACAACCCCCATCATCACCTTGGAATGCCAGCAAGCGTAACCATCTTCTCCGGCGCACTGACCCGCAAGCTGGCCAAGCTGGCGATACTGGGGCAGAAGAGCCTGCTGGAAGCCGTAAGCGAAGGCGCCCGGCGCTTCGTGACCCAAGCCGTGCGCAACACCATGCCGATGCTGCTGAGCAAATCCCCCTCCAGCGCCCGGCGAGAGTGGACGCAGCGCGTCACCCTCTACTTTGAAACGCACCGCATCACGCGCAAAGGCTACCGCAAAGACGCCGAATTGCGCCGCCTGCTGGCCGCCAAGAAGAAACAACTGGGGCGAGAAGCCGCAGGCTGGAACGCCGCCGCCGAGCAACTGCGCAGCCCGCGCATCCCCGCCTGGGTCAAACGCCACGGCACGCAGGAAGGCAAGTGCAGCATCACGCGCCAAGGCGACCGGGTGACCATCATCGTCACCAACTCCGTTCCCTACAATGAAACCATGACCAAGCGCCGCGCCCTCTACGCCCTCAGCAACGTCGAGCGCGGGCTGGCGGGCAACCTGCGCGCCCTCAAGCGCAAACTCATCAGCCGCGTCCGATGAACCCGCACACCCTGGCAGAAAACGTCCGCAGCTACCTGAGCCGCGCCCAGACGGAACTGCCCGTCTACGCCGCCGTCGGCACCGCCGAACTGCACGCCCCCTACGTCCTGCTCACCTGCGTTGCCGAGAAAGAACTCATCCCCGGCAATCACACCTGGGAATACACGCTGGAAATGAGCCTGATTAGCTGCGCCTGCGACGAAAGCGACGAAGAAATGCACCTCAGCTTCGGCACCCTCTGCGCCCTGCTGGAAAGCCCCCAAGCCCTGCCCAGCATCAACACCAACGCCACCGATATGCTCCTCTACCACCTCACCCTGCACAGCACCGCCGAGCCCCAGGCACAGGACACCCTCTTTACCCAGAGCGCCACCTTCCGCATCGTCGTCCAATTCTGACCCCCCGACCCGCCACCATGCAAAGCTACGGCAACACATCCAAAGTAGAAACCGAGCGCGAGTTCGTCTTTAACTACGACGCCAAAACCGGCAACACCCTGACCATCACCTACGACGTGCCGGAAGAAAGTGCCCTGAGCAGCCTGCCGGCTCTGGGCTCCGGCACACCGCTGATGAGCGGCGTCTACCTGCGCAAAGCCACCGTCAAGCCCGGCGAAGGCGGCATCGCCTCCGTACGGCTTGAATACGGCAGACTGACAGACGGGGAAGGGGACGATGAGCAAGAAGACAGCAGTGAAGATGACGCCGAAACCGACGACGAAGACAACGACGCAGAAATCATCGAGCAGACACTGGAAGGCTCCGTCAACGACGAACCCCTGCTGGCCCATCCGAAAGCCCAGGCCCAAATCACCGACGCGCACCGCGAATACCTCAAAGCCGTGCAGGACGGCGTGCGCCTCTGGGAGATGGTCACCGAGCTCAACGAAGACGGCTCCCCCAAACTGGACAAAGACAAGCAACCCGTCATGCGTCCCCTCAAGCAACTGCTCAAAAAACTCTCCGGCAACGGCAAAGAAGTCCTCAAATTGATACAGAGCGGCATTCACTCCTACCGCAGCCCGGGCGCCACCTACCGCATCGTCCGCATCGTCTCCGCCAAATACGTCAATCTGGACGGCCTGGGTCAGATCGCCTCTCCGGAAGGCGCCCCCACCCCGCAGAATCGCAACTGGCTGCTGGTCGGCAAATCCTTCTCGCGAACATCCAGCGACCAGAAGCGCAAATGGCGCATCGAATCCATCTACGAACTCTCTGCCCCCGGCGGCTGGAACAACAAACTCTACGGCTCCTGACATGGGCAAGGAAATCCCCCGGGAAGTCCGCGCCGGAGAAGTCATCTCCGCCGCCTGGCTCAACAGCATCATCTCCTACCTGCGCTACCTCCACGAACAGCAGTTGCGCCGCCGCATCCTGCGCGGCGTAGGCTACCAAGCCAAAGAATCCGCAGGCGGCACCTCGCTGACCATCGACCGCCAAGCCATCGCCCGCGCCATCTCCGACGATCTGGACATCCTTCGCAATCAGGAGTTTCGCCTGCGCATCAAGCCCAGAAACGAATGCCGAGTTGATGACGAAAGCGGCGACTGGGACAAGGTGCTGCAGGTGCACATCGGGCGCGTGACCGACCACCTCGGCCATGAAATCACCGTCACCGCGCTGGAGCAGGACGACGAAAACAGCCAAGTCACACCCAGTCCCGACACCGAAAGCACCGTCTGGGACGCCGGGGAATGGGTAGACGTCGGCATCCTCTCCCCGTCATCCGGCAGCACCAGCGGCGAAGCCGCCCCACAGGCAGCCGAGGCCACCGAACCCGGAGCCGGCGGAGCAAGTGATGAAGAAGGCAGCATCAACGTCTACGTGCGCCTGACCCTCTCCGGCACCGTACCCCAGCAGGCCGTCTTTGCCGTCGAGAAAAAGGAAGACACCCAAGACCTCTACATCCCCATCGGCAAAGCCCGAGCCGAAGTCGTCAGCGAGTTCCTGCGCATCTACATCAATCAGTATCAGGAAGGCCCGATCGAACTTGGCGGCGTTGTACCCGCCATGCCCTTTGACGTCAACGCGACCAGTGCTCCGGGAGAACCCGGCGGCAGCGGCGATTATACCGAACCCGGGGGCAGCGGCGATTATACCGAACCCGGCGGCGTCCGCCAACTCGTCTCTCGGGGAGAACCCGACGGGGGAGAAAGCGAAACAGCCTACTACCTGAGCATAGAAAGCGGTCGCGTCTTCCTGCCCGAGCGCGAGTTCGTCGAAATCCCGCGCAAAGACAAACTTCAGATCACCGCCCCCGGCAGCACCCGCTACGTGACCCTCACCCTCACGCGCAGCGGTGCAGGGCAGTACACCTACGCCTACACCCTCGAAGCAGAAAGCGCCCTGGGCACCAAGCGCCTGGCCACCGAGAAAGCCCCCTCATGAGTGAATCCTCCACCGCCCCGCTGGAAGTCGAAGTCGCCGCCGTGCCCCGCTTCTTCCCCGGCAAAACCACCCCGGGAGCCTCCGCTTCTTCCGGCAGCTCGGCCAGCGAGAACAGCGGGGGCAGCTCGGCCAGCGAGAGCAGCGGGGGCAGCGGGCAGCCTCCCACCCTGAGCCGCCTGTACCACGGCGACCTGCACATGCCCCCCGGCGTCTTCGGCACCTTCAATGACGCCACCGGCACAATGGACGCCGAGCGGAGAGCCGAGTGGATGCGCCAATGCCAGCCGGAAGCACCCCAAAGCGACCCGCAAAAGCCCGACATCCAAGGCTGGACCTACATCGCCGACTACACCATCCACCCCCTCACACCCACCCACAGTGGGCCGCTGCACTACTACATCCACGCCCGCATCCGGCACGACAACCGGCTGGAGTTCGGTGCCTTTGCCGAGCCCTGCCAAGGCAGCAGCCGCCGTCAATACCCCCTGACCCGCATCTCCGGCTCAGGCAACGCCCGCCCCACCCTCACCCCCTGCCTGCACGGCGACCTCGCGCCCGCCCTGCGCATCGCCGGCAAAGCCGAGGCCGAAGCCAAACTCCTGCGCAACGGCAAACTCATCCAATCCGCCGCCCCCAAACTCATCGGCGCCCTCATGAACGTGGGCAACGCCCGCATCGCCCTCTCCTACGGCGACTCCACCACCTATCTTCTCAAAACCTACTACGGTCACATCTGGGTCTACTGGGGAGCCATCATCGACAACATCCTCTACATCGCAGGCATCCCCGCCTACACCGGCCAAGACCGCGGCACCATCGTCTGCTCCTCGACGGAAGACGGCCGGGGCACGCGCCGCTCCGTCAGCCTCCCTCCCACCGAAGACGACCTGCGCACCCAGTTTGGCGGCAGCGTCCTCGTCTCCGCGCTCTCGACCGTCCCCCTGCAACGCACCGCCTTTCATCAGGCCGTCGAGCGCGTCTGGGGCATCTCCTCCTCCCCTATCGGCGGCTTTGAAAGCAGCGACGTCAACGTCGAGCGCTTTCTGGAAAGCTACGGCGACACCACTACCCCCACCGTGCTCTGCACACGCGCCCTCGCCCGCGTGCAGACCGACTCCGGCACACCCACCCTCACCC
This sequence comes from Candidatus Parakkermansia intestinigallinarum, assembly GCF_944389695.1. Classification (NCBI taxonomy): domain Bacteria; kingdom Pseudomonadati; phylum Verrucomicrobiota; class Verrucomicrobiia; order Verrucomicrobiales; family Akkermansiaceae; genus Candidatus Parakkermansia; species Candidatus Parakkermansia intestinigallinarum. The sequence continues at coordinate 3,026 of NZ_CALXNG010000021.1, read as the reverse complement.
GCCTCTACCATGGCGACGTCTATACCGACAGCACCCTGCTGGGCTACAGCGGCGGCGTCTACGCCACCCCGCGCGGCCTGCTCATCCGCAACATCCGCGACGTCACCACCTCCTTCATCTACCCCGAAACCGGCGGCGGCTGGCCCTCCTCCTCCGGCGCCAGCGGCTTCATCGCCACCAAAACGCGCTACGACCGCCTCGGGCACGTCCGCTACGCCGCCCAAGCCTTCGTCGCCGGGCACGTGGGCAGGCACTACTACATCAAAACCGTCGGCTGCTTGCATCCCTACGGCGCCTATGATGAAAACAGCATCCTGAGCGGCGTCGACGCCCACCTCAGCCGCTCCAAAACCCCGAACCCCTCCGATCAGCAGGATGAACCCGCCTGGGGCGGAGGCGGCGGAGGCGGCGGCACTGGCAGCGGTGACGACGACGACGACCCCACGGACTGGCCACCCACCCGGCCCACTCTCGACAGCGGCATCTACCTGAAGGAAGGCAGCGGCGTCTCCATCCAAGCCACCCAAGACATTCTCCGTGACAGCGAGGGTAACGTGCGCGACATCATCTACACCTTCACCCTCTCCATCGCCCCGCAGAAGTTCACCGCCCAGACCGCCTACACCGCCACCCTCAACCTCAGCACCTCGAACGGCGGCAGCTACACCGCCTTTGGCAAATCCTGCACCATGTACTACGGATTTTCCGCCGCCTCCTACCGCGGAGCCTCCGCAACCGTGACCTACAAAAGCTCCTACATGTATGGCGACAGCGACCCCAAATCCGCCACCGTCCAAGTCCGCATCAACGGCAAGCTGACCGTCACCGCCCGCGCGAGCCGCGGCTCGGCCACCAGCAAACAACTCCCCACAAGCAACATCCTGAACTTCTCCGCAACCGGCGGCCGTCGCCGCGTCTGCACAGGCGGCGTCACCAAAGACTTCACCATCTACACCGTATCGCTCAACACCGCCAAACTCCGGGGCATCGCCCTGAACGCCGCCTACCGCGCCGTCGCCTCCGCCCAAGCCACCGTCACCCCGCCGAGCGTCAGCGGCAGCAACATCGGAGCACCCTCCGGCGGCCCATCCGTCAGCGCCGCCGTGCAAACCCTCACCCCGGCGCACACCAACCCCTACACCTCTTACGCCACCACCGTCACCGGCTGCCTGCCCGTCACCATCACCGGCATCCATGAAGCCAGCGGCAGCGCCAGCGCCAGCATCAGCGGCAGCGCCGGGTGGACGTACGATGAAGGCAACTCCCGGCTGCGAGGCAGCGGCAGCATCTCCGGCAGCTTCTCCGTCAGGCTCAACACCAAGTCCTTTTGACGCTGTTTAGTCCTGTTTAGTCCTGTTTAGGCCGTTTTGACGGACATTTTGACACCGCGCCATAGGTGTATGGCAACAATCATTGGAACCGTCGGCATTTTCGGCCTGGAAGAAGACCAGCAGGGCATCCTGCTGGAATCCCAGGACTTCGACTACAAGCCCGACTCAAAAGTACAGCGTGACTACCGGGGCAAAAAGGTCGGCATCATTTTTTACGATGACCAGACCGATGTCTCCATGAAGGGCTACATCCCCCGGGAAAACCCCACCGACATCAAAACCGGCCAGACCCTCGTGCTGGCCAACGCCGCCCCTGATCATGGGCTCAGTGCCGTCGAAAGCGGCACCAACGTGGTAACCGGCATCAAAATCGGCCTCAAAAACGAAGATCTGGCTACCTTCGAAATCTCGTCCACCATCTACGACTTCTAACCCACATGGCATTCGCTCCCGATGCTTTCAACTTCGTGCGCAGCCGCGACAACGATCTGGACGCACTGATGCTGGCCGCCTGCCTCTCCGCGCTGGGAATCCCCTTTTCCGAGCGACCGGGCTTTCGGGTAAGCGGCGACACCGAGCCCGTCGTCAACTGGCTCTTTGAGGAACACTCGCTGGACGGCAAGTACAAAGCCAGCGAAATGATTGCGCGATGGAAAGACACCGCGTGGATTGCTCGCGAAGACAACGAGCACCCGCTCGCCTACATGGCCGCCGCCATGCGCAACCTCTCCACCCTCATCAGCCATCACCTCGGCCAGACCCCGCGCATGGAGCTGCTGAAGCGCGGCAGCAAGACCCTCCTCATCCCTGAGGGCACGCCCGAGTCACAACTCGGTTTACTCCTCGGCAAGTTCTGCCGGAGCTGACCCCGTTTTTGACACGCGCCCTTAGATGTAGGCCTTCTCGCACACACCTGTGAGCCTGAAGGACAACACCAAACCAAAACAAACACTATGTCTGACACAAACGATAAGACACCCGTCCCGGCTGACGACCAAAGTGCAGCCACCCAGATGAACAACCCCGCCGCGGATGAGGCATCCGCCCCGGACTCATCGCCCATGAACCCGAACGCCGTGGCAGAAGCTCCCGCTCCTGCCGTTTCACCCGAATCTACAACCTCTAACCCTCATTCTCATACGACTATGACACAGAATAACAACACCCCCGCCGGTTCCGTCTCTGACGCGAATGTCGCCTCCGCCAACCTGAACGCCGGTACGGACTCCGCTCCCGTTCAGGATGTCGCCCCCGCCACCCCTGACTACAAGAAGTGGTATACACCCGCCCCCATGCCCCTCACGGCAGAGCAGGGCACACCCGTCCAGCCCGGGCAGATTTTTGCCTCCGGCAGCGACAACCGAGATCAGGATCCGCCCACCAACGGCGAATCCTACAACATGAATGAGCCCTTCAGCATCCCCACGGACGTCGACGCCGAAGGCAACCCCGTCCCCGTGACGGCCAAACTGAGCCTTACCTACAACGTCGAAGACTGGGGCACGGCCTCTCTGGATGGCGAGCAGATCATCGACCTGTCCGACACGGAAGCCGCCACCGGCCCCCGCGGCGGTCATACGACGTGGGGCAAAACCGCCAACGCCGTGGTGCAATCGGGCTCTCACAACCTCGATCTCACCTACCAGAACATCACGATGCCCAACCCCAACTACAACAAAATCGTCTGCAACTACA
>NZ_CALXNG010000020.1:0-44831 GCF_944389695.1 Candidatus Parakkermansia intestinigallinarum | reverse complement strand
TGCCCTCTCCTTGCCCGACACCCCGCATGATTACTGCATCCCTTTTCCCCCCTGCTCAAACTTTGGGACAGGTGTGGGGAGAATTCGGCTCTGCTTCGGATGATCGGCACGCAAACGCGAGACATCATGCATCGCCCGCAGAGACTCATGCGGCACCTCTGACACATCTCCGAAGACAAACGCGCGGGTCGTAGGGAAAAGCTTTTGACTTGACAGAGGTAAAAACTTCCGATATCTTCCCGAGGTTCTCAACATCGCGTGCTGTATGATTTCTGCTAGATCACTTTTACTGAGAGTGGAAAAATGGGCAAAAGCGGCAGATGTTTCCTTTTGGGCACTGTTCGGCCTGTGCCTGATTCCGGCAGCCCTGCTGATCGTGTTTTTTTCTCAGACGGGCACGCCTCTCCACCCGTATATCACATCGGACACCGCCGTATGGAGTGTCATCGGCCGGGGCATCACCGAGGGTTATGTGCCCTATAGGGATTTGTATGATCACAAGGGGCCACTGCTCTTCTTTATCTACGCCATAGGCTTCTTCATCTCCGGAGGGAAAATGGGCCTTTGTCTCTTGGAATCAGTGTCTGTGGCACTGGTTCTGGCAGCTTCCTTCCGTCTGGCCCGTTTGTTTGTTTCGTTCAGGCAGAGTTGGTTTATTCTGTTTTTCGTCCTGCTGTTTCAGTTGGCCACCATGGATGGAGGAGGTACGAATGAGTTGTACAGCCAAGTTTTCATGATTTGGCCCTTCTACTGGCTGATGCGCGCGTTGGTAAAGCAGAGCAAGGTCGCGGCAGTTCCGGCGTGGGTGTGGTTTTCGATCGGCCTGGCCGGCGGAGCGGTTACCATGATCCGCATGAACAATTCCGCGGCTCTGTTCGGACTGAGTTTGGGAGCCGTTCTGCTGCTCCTGAGGGGCAAATGTTGGCTGTCTGTTTTCAAAGCCGCGGCATCAATGGTCGGCGGGTTGATTCTGGCTCTGATTCCGTTCTGTGCATACTTTATGCATCACGGCGCCATGGAGATTTTTCTCCAAGGCTGTTTTCTGCATAATTTTAGTTTTGCAGCCGAAGGGGTCTCGTCCAAGACGTGGCAGGAGTATGTCTTGATGGCAGCCAAGGGACTGCCGGCATTGCTTGTCGTTGCCTTGGTGTTGCGTGACTATGCGGGCAGGCGAACGAGGGGGCAAGTGGCTTTTCCCGTCTCGGTTGCGGGATTGCTGAGTTATCTGATTCTCTTTGTCGGCAATGGCTACAATCACTACGTGTACATCATTGAGCCTTTGTTTGTGCTGTTTTTATCCCGGATGATGCGATACTTTGAACAGCAGGATTCCGCTCCGGACTCAAAGCGGAAGTCGGTGTATTATCGCACTTCCCTGTGCTCTCTGCTGCTTTTGACCCCGTTCAGCATGAATATGCTCAGTGTCTGCAAGGCGTGTGTCTCCCGAAATCTCGCACAGCTCACCCAAACAGGCATTGAACTCCATTACCAAGCCTGCCAAAAGCTGGGCGAAGCGATTCCTGCGGCGGATCGAGACAAGGTATGGGGGATGGACTTGGCGCCCGACGTGTACATCAACATGAATGTTACTCCGTGTTATCGCTACTTTACGTTGCAATCCTTCTACTCGTGCAGCATGCCGGAAATCGGTGACGAAACAACTCAGTGGTTGAAATCATCGCCCCCGCTCTACATTGTTGACCAGGGGAATCCCGCGATGAAGGAGGTCTTGAATCAACGCTATGAGTGCGTGGAGACGGTTGAGGTGAACAAGGGAGGCTCGTACTCTCTCTACAGACGCAAAGAGTGAGGCCGGAGAAGCGGTGCTCGTTTCCTCGCCTCCTCCTTCCGAGCGGAAGCGCAGAGAGGTTTCTCGAGAGATGGGCGCACGGCCTCCCCTTGGCATCAAGGAAGGGAGGCGTATCATGCCGCCGAGGCAACGTGCGGCAGGTGCGCGACATCATGCCGCGTTTCAGGCTTGAATTACTGAAAAAAAAATGGTAGTTTAGCGGCATGTTCACGCGCGGCAGATTGGCAGCAATTTTTCTTTCGGTCCTGTTTCTGACGATCATGAGCAGTGCGGCTGAGGCCGCCATCATGGCTCGCAAGACGCCGGACGGCAAGTGGGCATACGTTCCGCTCGCCGACGGTTTCGATTTTCCGGTCGGCAAGCCCGACGGCGAGGGTTATTACAAGGCGCGCGGTCTGCGTCTGCGCACGCCCCGCCATCTCGGCGAGGACTGGAACGGCGTGGGCGGCGGCAATTCGGATCTCGGCGATCCGGTCTACACGATCGGGCACGGCTTGGTGACTTATGCGGCCGATGCCAAGGGACGATGGGGCAATGTGGTGATTGTGCGCCACGCTTTCCGCGACCCGAAGTCGGGCAAGGTGCTCTGCTGCCAGACGCTCTATGCGCATCTCGACCGCATTGACGTGCAGCTGGGGCAGCTGGTGCGGCGCGGCGATCAGATCGGCACCATCGGCACGAACCGCGGGATGTTCCCCGCGCACTTGCATGCCGAGCTTCATTTCAATGTGCTGGTCAACTGCGGGCATCAGGGTATTCCCAAGACGGCGGCCAATTACGGTGATTTGTCGCGCTTTATCAAAAATCTGCGCCGCCTCACGCCCGAGAAGAAGTACATCAAGATGCCCATCGGCTGCTTCCTGCCCTACAAGGACACGGAGGGTCTTTGAGTTTGCCGGGCCTTGGGTTCGCCTGCTGCGGGTCATGTGCGAGGACGAGGGTTCAGCGCGGGTCGGGGGCTTGTCTTCGGGCGCCGGGGGCAGCTCGACGCCGAGTGACCGAGGCTGTTCAAGAGCGGTCGCCGAGGGTGGTTCAACTTCGGGCGCCGGAGGCGGTTCTGCTGCGGGTGCCGGGAGCGGCTCAAGAGCGGTCGCCGAGGGTGGTTCAACTTCGGGTGCCGGAAGCAGTTCTGCTGCGGGTGCCGGGAGCGGTTCGGAGGACGGGCGGCGCGTCTGCCTTTTCGGGGGCAGTTTTGATCCGGTGCACGGCGGCCATCTGGCTATGGCGCGGGCGGCTTTGTCCGGCGGCGGGGCGGATCGCGTTGTTTTTTTGCCGGCGGCTCTCTCTCCGTTCAAGCAGGAGAATCCGCCGCTTTTTTCGACGGGGTCCCGCTTGCTGCTGCTGCGCCGTGCGCTCTGCGGGCAGCGGGGGATGGAGCTATCGACGCTCGATCTCGAACTGCCGCCGCCGAGTTGGACGTGGCGCCTCACGGAGCGCTGGCTGCAACTTCATCCGCACGATGAGCTCAGCTGGCTGATGGGGATGGATCAATGGAATCAGCTGCATCGCTGGGCGCGCTATGAGCTGCTCGTCGAGCGGCTGAGCTTCATCGTCTGCCGCCGCAACGGCGAATCCGCCGTTGCGAGGCCGGGCGTGCGGGTGCGCTTCGTGACGCTGACCCACCCTGCGTCGTCGTCGGCGATTCGGCAGGCTCTGCGGAGCGCAGCGCCGATTGACGGCGCGATGATGCCGCCCGATCTCGCGCGAGCCGCTCAGGCTCTCTTTTGGCGATCGGAGCGGTTTAGGCTGGACAATCCGCCCACCCCTGCGCTAGAATACCGACATATGAATCCTCCTGCCATTGCCATTGACGGGCCGGCAGCGTCGGGCAAGTCAACCGTGGCTCGCCTGGTGGCTGAACGCCTCGGTTTCACTTTCATCAACACCGGTGCGATGTATCGTGCCGTGACGTGGTATTTGCTGCAGCGGGGAATTAATCCGGCGGATGCCGCGGCGGTGGCGGCGGCGCTGCCCGAGCTGCCGCTGGCTTTCGGCAAAAAGGGGGCTTGCTCCTGCGTGCTCGGCGAGGGGCGCGAGCTGGTTGACGAGCTGACGGCGCCCGAGACCAACAACAACGTGTCGACCGTGGCTTCGGTGCCGGCGGTGCGCGCCTTTCTCGTGGAGAAGCAGCGCGAGTACAACAGCCGAGAGGCCGTGGTGATGGAGGGGCGCGATATCGGCACGGTGGTGTTCCCCCACACGCCTTTCAAGTATTTCGTGACGGCCTCGGAAGAGGTGCGCGCCGCCCGTCGCGCCGCTCAGGGGCTGACGGATTCGATTGCCGAGCGCGACCGCAAGGATAGTCACCGAGCCTGCGCGCCGCTGGTGCAGGCGGCCGATGCGAAGCTTGTCGATACCTCAGACATGAGCATTGAGCAGGTGGTCGATCTGATTGCCGGCGACGTGCTTTCCCGTCTGGCCGCGCACTGAGGGCTCGAGGCGCGGAGCGGCCGCGCCGACTTTCTCTTTTCCTTTACTCCGAACATTTACTTTCTGCGTCCCGATGTCCACGGATATGAACCCCATCTACTTTGTCTCCTACCACATTGTTCGCGGCGTGGTGCGAGGCCTCTTCGACCTGAAAATCATCAACCGCGAGAAGCTCATTGAAGACGGGCCCTGCGTCTATGTCTGCAATCACCAGAGTTTTCTCGATCCGCCCGTCATCGGGCAAATTTTTGATCGCTCCGTGAATTTCCTGGCGCGCAAGACGCTTTTCACCAACGGCTTCATGCACTGGTTGCTGCCGAAGTGCCACGCGCTGCCCATCGACCAGCAACGCCCCGATCCGGCGAGCATCATGAAGGTGCTGCGCGTGGTGCGCAACGGGGAGGCTATTGTCATTTTCCCCGAGGGCGCTCGCTCTCCCGACGGCAAGATTCATGAGGCCATGCCCGGCATCGGTCTGATTATCAGCCGTCTGGCCTCGGTTCCGGTGCAGCCGCTCCGCATCGAGGGTGCGTACGACTGTCTGCCGATTCACAGCAAGAGGCTCCGCCTGCGCCCCATTACGGTGTCGGTGGGCGATCCTATCGAGTTTACGCCGCAGGAGCTCAAGGCGCGCACGCGCGACGAGCAGCGCGCCATCGGCCGCAAGGTGATGGCGGCGATTGCGGCGCTTCCGACCCGGGGCTGATTCATGCTCAACACCCTGAGGCTGAGTCAATTTCGCTGCTACCCATCGCTGTACTGGGAGCTTCCGGCCGAGGGGGCGCTGCTGCTGGGAGACAATGCACAGGGCAAGACGAGTCTGCTCGAGGCGATCTGCTTTGCGCTGACGCTGCATTCGCCGCGCACGACCCGCCTCGACCGACTGGCGCAGCACGGGTGTTCCTCCTTCGGCATTTCGCTGGATACGACGGAGGGGAAGCGGCGCGTGCGCTGGCGGGATCGGCATTTGGAGCTCAGTTGGCAGGGGCTTGAATGCCGCGACTACGCCGATTATCTCCGCGAGGCGCCCCCCGTGACTTGGCTGGGCAACGGCGATATTGCACTGGTGCGGGGTGCGGCGGAGGAGAGGCGAGCCTACCTCGACTTTCTCGGGGCGCAGTGGCACCCGGCCTACCGAGAGGCTCTGCCGGCCTACCGCAAGGCTCTGCGCTCGCGCAACGCTCTGCTGCGGCATCCGCGCCGCAACCGCGCGGCGCTCCGCAGTTTCGACGAGCTGCTCTGCCGCCACGGGAGCATCATCACGGAACTCCGTCGGCGCTTGCTGGAGCTGATTCAACCCCATATCAGCGACCACCACAGCGGTATTTCACAGGGGCGCGAGCTGGTGGAGCTGCACTATCGGCCGTCGACGGAGCTGCCGCTGGATGCCGCGCTCGCACGCTGTTTCGACGAGGATGAGCGGCTGGGGTTCACGACGCTGGGGCCGCATCGCGATGATTTTTGCCTGATGATCGGCGGGGTGGAGGCCGCTCTCTTTGCGTCGGAGGGGCAGCAGCGCACGCTGGCGACGGCGATGCGGCTGGCTGAGGCGTCGCTGTTGGAGGCGGAAACGGGGCAAGCGGCGGTGCTGCTGATTGATGACGTGTTCGGCGAGTTGGATCCCGGTCGCCGACGTTCCCTTCTGGAGCGTCTGCCCGCCGGCGCTCAGGTGTTCATCACGACGACGCATCTCAACTGGCTCGGTGCGGACGAGCCGCCTCTGCCGGTGATGCCGATTCGGGGAGCGCAGCTCGGCAACTGAACCGGCCGGGTGCGGCTTCTCATCGCCGAGCGAGGCGCGGGCGAAGCTCGGTGCTCAGTAGCGCTGCACGGCCGAGTCGGGCGCGGACGCCGCGGGCTCGGGCACGAGGGCTTCAAACTCGGCGAGGGCGCTCAGGTAATCGTTCCACTCAAGGAAGCTCAGCCCGGGAAGGGTGCTGATCATGAGGCGGAAGTGCTCGATGCGAGCCTCGGCATCGGCCAGCAGGGGCTGCGGCAGCTCGCGCAGGGCCCGCGCGACGGCCTCAAGCTTGTCGACGGCGCCGTGGCAGACGAGCGGCAGATCCGCCCCGGCCTGCAAAGCCAGCGGGGCGGATTCTTCGGGGCGGTAGCTCTCCGCAATGGCTCCCATGCAGAGGTCGTCGGTCAAAACGAGTCCCTCGTAGCCGAGCTGGTCGCGCAGGAAGCCGCGAATGAGCTCCGGCGAGAGCGAGGAGGGCAGGTCGGCATCCATCTCGGGAATCAGCAGGTGAGCAATCATGAGGGAGGGCAGCTCGGGCATGAGCGCCGTGAAGGGCAGCGCCGCTTCGCGCAGGAAGGAGTCGCGCGTGCCGTGCAGCACGGGCAGCGTTTCATGCGGGTCGCAGCTCGCCTCTCCCATGCCGGGGAAATGCTTGCCGCAGGTGAGGATGCCGCAGCGGGCCAGTGAGCGGTTCCACACGCCGGCGCGGCTGATCACCTGCTGCGAATCGCTCCCCCAACAGCGCCCCGGCAAGGCGTTGGCATGGGGCGACGCGATGTCGAGTACGGGCGCCAAATCGGTGTTGATACCCAGTGCTCGGAGGCCGCGTGCGGCGAGGTAGGCCGCTTGGCGAATGCGGTGTTCGCTGCCCGTGGCGGCCAGCGCCGCGGCCGAAGGAAGCTTCACGCCGACGGCGGCCGTGCGTATCACGCGGCCGCCTTCCTGATCAACGGCAATGATGGGCTCGTAGGCGCCCGAGGTGAGGCGGCGCAGCTCATCCGTCAGCTCGCGCGTGAGCTCGTAGTCGATGATGTTGCGGGAAAAGAGGATGTAGCCGGCGGGCTGCAGACGCGCAAAGAGTTCACGCTCTTCGCGGCTCAGCTCGGGACCCTCTATGCCGACGATGACGGGAAGCATGGCGACAAGAAGTCATGCGCAGCACCCCGCGCCCCGGCGGCGGAGGCTGCGCGTGACGGGAATACGGTTTAACGATCGCCGAAGATGCTCTTGCGGGTGAAGAGCGGGAAAACCGGCACGCCGCGAGCCTCGATAGCCTCGCGACCGCCCTCCTCACGATCCACCAACACCAGAGCGGCCACCACCTTGCCGCCCTCCGCCTCGATGGCGTCGATGGCCTTGATGGTCGACCCGCCCGTCGTGATGACGTCGTCGACGACGATGATCTGCTGCCCGGGGGCAAAGTTGCCCTCGATGCGCTTGCCGCGCCCGTGGTCCTTGGCCTCCTTGCGAACCGTAAAAACCTTGAGGGGGCTCGGCGAAGAGGCCGAGTACATGCCGATGGCCAGCGAGATGGGATCCGCCCCCATCGTCATGCCGCCGATGGCCTGCACGTCGGGGAACTTCGGCAGGATCTCCTCCTGCACGAGCTTCCAGCCCAGTTCACCGATCAGATTGGCGCCGCGCGCATCCAGCGTCGTCACGCGGCAGTCACAGTAGAGATCGCTCTCCTTGCCGCTGGCCAGAATGAAGTGGCCGGTCTTGATGGATTTGGCGAGAAGAATCTGCAAGAGTTCGTCTTTGGCATTGCTCATAACGCAGGCATTCTACCCCCTGCTCCGGCGGAAATCAATCCTAAAGAGACGAGGCGGCAACGCAGGCGCCGCCGTTCCTGCCGCCGCTCCCGCCGCCGTCCAGCAGCTCCGCCAGATCACCGGGCAGAGGGCTTCTCACCGTCAGCAGACGGCCTCGGTGCGGGAAGCTCAGTTCGCAGGCGTGCAGCGCGTGGCGCGGCAGGATGAGGCGAGCCGCGAGCTCGGGCGTCCACCCCCGTGCGATGAAGTCGAGGTAGCAGCTCTCGTCGCCTCCGTAGATTTTGTCCCCCACCAGCGGATGCCCGAGATGCGCGAGATGGACGCGGATCTGGTGCAGGCGGCCGGTGCGCGGGCGGCATTCCACCAGAGCCATGGGCGGCAGCCCCGCCCTCGCCGGCACGCGCCTGAGCACGCGCAAGGCAGTGGCGCAGGGCTTGCCGCCGGCATCACAGCACTGGCGCACGTGCAGGCGCGTCTCGGCCACCTCTTCCATGCGGCGCAGGGGCTCGGCGCAGTAGGCCGACTCCCAGATCGGGCTGCCCTGCACCACAGCCAGATAGACCTTGCGGAAGAGGCGCTGCTGCATCGCCTTGCCGAGCTCGCCGGCAGCGGCGGCGCTTTTGGCCACCAGCACGATGCCGCTGGTCTCGCGGTCGAGGCGGTTGATGAGCGAAACCTGCCCGCCGCAGGCCAGTTCAAAGGCCAGCAGTTGCTGCAGGCCGTGCAGCAGCGTCGGTTCGCGTTTCGTCCCCGTCGGGTGCATGAGCAGGGGAGCCGCCTTGTCGACCGCGAGAATCTCGTCGTCCTCGTAGAGCACCGAAAACTCGGCGCGCACGGCAATGGGCATCTCGAAGTCCCCGTCGCGTCCCGGCGTACCGCCGCCCCGTTCTCCCTCTCTCATGGCATCGGCCTCCTTCCCGCGCTCGACGTCGGCCTCCTTCCCGCGCTCGGAGTCAAATCCGCTCCCGCGCTCGGCGTCAAACTCACTCCCGAGCTCGGCGTCAAATCCGCTCCCGCTTTCTGAGTCAAGCCCCACCCCGAGCAGCGCGTTCCAACCGCCCGCGCCCCGGCCGAACAGCGTTCCGCTCCCATGATCAATCAACGTCAAAAAGCTTCGGATCAACGGGCGCCCACTCGCCGGGAGCCAAGCCCAAGTCCTCGAGACTCAAGGGACCAATGGAGATGCGGTGCAGCTTCGTCACCGGGGCACCGACGGCGGCCAACATCCGCCGCACTTGGTGGTAGCGACCCTCGTGCAGGGTCAGGCGCCCGCTCGTCGGCGTCTCGCGCACCAGCTGCGCCGGCAGGCAGGGCGCCGTCTCTCCCTCTAGCAGCAGCGAGCCCGACGCAAAAAGCTCGACGGCCGAAGCCGGCACAGGCTCCGCACACTCGTAGGCGTAGACCTTCGGCACGTGGCGCTTGGGGCTGGTCAGCGCGTGGACGAAGCGCCCGTCATCGGTGATGAGCAGCAGGCCGCTCGTCTCCTTGTCGAGCCTCCCCACCGTACTGATACCCTCGCTGCGGCGCAGCCACTGCGGCGGCAACAGGTCATAAACCAGCCTTCCCCGCTCGCGGTGGCTGCAAGAGCAGCCCGTCGGCTTGTGAAAGGCGACGTAGAGACCGTTGACGAAGGGCACCGGTTCACCATCCACCAGCAGCTCCGACGGATCCACCTGCTCGGCCGGGCGCCGCAGCACTTCACCGCCGCGGCGGACAAGCCGCCCCGCGCGAATCCAGAGGGGCGCCTCGCGCCGCGAACAATAGCCGTAGCGGCTCAAAACTGCGTCTGCTCTCATGTCAGAGGTATTTTGGCATGATTTTCCTGAAAAACAAGATTGAAATCCGCGCCGCATTATGTTAAAAGAAAGGAAAGCATGATCGTGGAGGCCGTCAGCCGCCACGCATACTCTCCATCAGCTCCTTTCACATATGATCACCATTATTACCGACCGAGAATTGAACGCCGAGCAACAGGCCCTGTGGCTGAAGGCCAGACAGGCCGTCGGCACCAAGAACTACAAGTATGCCGTCAGCATCCTCAAGACCCTCGTCAAGCGTGCTCCGGGCTTTCTGGAGGGGCGCAAGATTCTGCGCGCCTGCGAGATCAAGAGCGTTCCGGATGCCGGTCGCCGCTCGTCGATCTTCTCGGGCATGAGGGGTATTTCGTCCTCGCGCAAGGATCCGGAAGCGACGCTGAGCAGCGTGGAGGATGATCTGGAGCGCGATCCCTACTCCATTTCGGCCAATGAGTCTCTCTATGCCGCCGCCATTGATCTGAACCTGCCGGACATTGCCGCATTCGCCCTGGAGACGATCTGCCAGGGGACCAACTCTCCCAAGAAGCACCTGCAGATGCTGGCCAAGCACTACATCAAGTACGAGCAGTTCTCGCAGGCGGCGGATACCTACCGCCGCATCATCAAGATTGATCCGACCGACGCCGAGGCCATTCGCGCCGAGAAGGACTGCTCCGCCCGAGCCTCGATGAAGCAAGGCAACTGGGAGGGCTCCGGCGACTTCCGCACCAAGATGAAGAATCAGAACGCCACGACGGATCTCGAGAGTCAGGACAAGGTCGGTCTGACGGCCACGGAGCTCCAAGATCGTCTCACTCAGCTTTCGGCTCAGTATGCGGCGGATCAGAATAACCTTCAGGTGGTGAAGGATATCGCGGGCGTCTACGAGCAGCTCGAGGACTTTGCCAATGCCTACTCCTTCTACGCCTACGCCTACCAGCTCAGCGGCGGTGCCGACGTGGCCATCAATGACAAGGCCATCGAGATGCACGAGCGCGCGATGCAGGCGGAGATTGAATACTACGAGCAAGTCGTGGCGGCCAACCCGAACGACGAGGAGGCCAAGGCTTACCTCGCCGCCCGTCGGCAGGAGGTCAACGACGCCATCGTGGCCGATGCCAAGGCTCGTGTGGAGGCCAACCCGACGGACGCCCAGCTGCAGTTCAAGTACGGCGAGGCTCTCTTCAACGCGGGCAACTTCTCGGAGGCGATCCCGGCGCTCCAGCGTGCCCGCACGAACCCGAATCTGCGCATCAAGGCAATGATGATGCTCGGCAAGTGCTATGCGTCCAAGAACATGAACGACATGGCCATCCGCCAGCTCGAAGAGGCGAACAAGGAGCTGCTGACGATGGACGACACCAAGAAGGAGATTCTCTACCTCATCGGCAACCTCAACGAAGCCTGCGGCAACAAGGAGGCGGCTCTCAAGTGCTACCAGAGCATCTACGAGGTCGACTACGGCTACCGCGATGTGGCGCAGCGCGTGGAGTCGGCCTACGCCAAATAAATCGGCGTCGGCAGGCGGGCTTCCCCTGCCCTCCCGAGCCTCTTTGAACACCCCCGGGTTCGCGGCGACGCGAGCTCGGGGGTTGCCGTTTGGCGCGGTCGTAAGCGGCCTGCCGCCCTTCGGGTGCAGCAGAGGGGCAACAGGGGTGCAGCAGAGGGGCAACAGGGGTGCAGCAGAGGGGCAACAGGGGTGCAGCAGAGAGCAGCAGGGTGCAGCAGAGAGCGACAGGGTACGGCAAAATGCAACAGGGGGCGTCAGCCGGACGCCTCTGCAACAAAGTTCGGCCACCAAGCGGGAGGTCTCCGCAGCGGGCTGCGCTCCGAGGCGCGGGAGGACGGCCGAAGCCCCTGCCGACGGCGGCCGTCGGCAGCCGGGTTCGGGCGGGGGGAGCGCTCAGTGCTCGACGCGGCTCAGGAAGCCGTCGAGCTCGGCGAGTTCGCGCTGCTGCGCGGGGCAGCTTCTCCGGCGATTGCCCAGCAACAGGCTGCTCTCGCGCTTCCCCGTGAAGCGGTAGTCGCGCACGCCGATGCGGCGCAGCGCCTCCATGCGGTGCTGCAGCTCGGTGTAAAAGAAGAGCGGCAGAGGTCTTTCGTGCGCCAGCGAGCCGAGGTCGATGTTGACCGGCGGCGTTTGCGTGCGCAGGTGCAGAGCCACGCGGCTCAGCCCCACGTCATCGAGCATGCGCCGCATGCGCGAAAAGAGGAAGTCGAGCGGCACCGAGGGCAGCGGGCAATTCTGCTCCAGATACAGCAGAACGGCTCGGGCAATCTCGGCGCGAAAAGGCAGGCGCACGCCTGCGGCGTCCGCCGCCTCCTGAAGCACGGACTCGATCCAGCTCTCGTCGTAGTCGGATACGACGCAGTAGCCCGTCTGCAGCAGCGGGCGAAAATTTCGCGTGGCGATCATTCCAGTGATAGTTTGCGTTGCAGGGGGTCGGTGAGGCTCTTGCGCTCCATGTTGCGAACCAGATCGATGAACTCATCGACACTCTGAAACTGGCGATACACGGAGACGTAGCGAATGTACGCAACGGGATCGATCTGCTGCAGCTTCTCGATCACCTTTCTCCCGATGATAAACGACGGCACCTCGCGCTGATGATCGCGGTGCAACTCGGCAATGATCTCATCGGCCGCCTGATCCAGCACGGCCATGCTCACCGGGCGCTTTTCGCTCGCCTTGACCATGCCGCGCAAAATCTTCTCGCGATCCAGCGCTTCGTACATATTGTCGCGCTTCACCACGCGCAGCTCCGTGCGCTCCAGATGCTCGTAGGTCGTGTAGCGGTAGTTGCAGCGCAGGCATTCGCGGCGACGGCGAATGCAGGTGCCGTCTTTCGACACCCGCGAGTCGATGACCCGATCCTCGAGCCAGCCGCATTGAATGCATCTCATGCCCTGATGTTACCACAAGATCTTGTATCGTCAAGCCGCTTTTACCCGCAGATCTTGCTGCTGTTGCGATAACAACACCGCGCCGTCGCAAGGAAAAGCTGATAGTTAAGAAAGAGTAAGCATTTATTTTTGAATTATTCCAGATTAAACCTTGACAAGGGCGGGCCGAACTGCTATAGTTCCGACGTGCACGGGGCATACGAAACCGGCACAAGCAACACGAAACAGCAAAAAAGAAGACCATGAAATACGTCTGCACGATCTGCGGTGAAGTCATCGAGAGCGACACCATGCCGGAAGTCTGCCCGGTCTGCGGTGCCACGACCTTCGAAGAGCTTAAGGATACGGAAAAGAATTACGCCGATGAGCACCGCGTGGGTGTGGCTCAGGGGCTCGACGCTGAAGTCGTCGAGGGTCTGCGCGCCAACTTCACGGGTGAGTGCTGCGAGGTGGGCATGTACCTCGCCATGAGCCGTCAGGCCGAGCGCGACGGCTACCCGGAGGTTGCCGAGGCTTTCAAGCGCTACGCCTTCGAGGAAGCGGAGCACGCCGCTAAGTTCGCCGAGCTGCTCGGCGAGGTGCTGACGGCCGACACCGCCAAGAACGTGGCCATGCGTGCCGAGGCCGAGTTCGGCGCCTGCGCCGGCAAGCTCGCCATCGCCAAGCGCGCCAAGGAGCTGGGCTACGACGCCATCCACGACACGGTGCACGAAATGTGCAAGGATGAGGCTCGCCACGGCAAGGGCTTTGACGGCCTCCTCAAGCGCTACTTCTCGAAGTAAGCTTTATCTGCGGCGAATGCTGAATTCGCCCGCCTGCCTGCAACCGAAGCTCTCCCGGCGGGAGCTTCGGTTGCAGCGCCTTCGTATTCCGGCCGCTCATTTTATCGCGACTCGTTTATGCTCAATCTTTTCGAAGTCATCGTCGTCGGCTTTGCCCTCGCGGTGGACGCGATGCTCTTCTCTTTTTCATACGGCCTTGTTCTCCGAAAAAGGCGTTACAGCAGCAGCCTGAAACTCGCCTGCAGCGTGGGCTTCTTTCAGGCCGCCATGCCTCTGCTCGGCTACACCGGGGGGCTGCGCGTGAAGGACTGTGTTGCGGCTTGGGACCACTGGCTCGTTCTGCTGGTGTTCTGCGTGCTGGGCATCACGCAGATTCGGAACGCTTGGTCGAGCAGCGAGGACGACGGCCCGGGAGCTGAGCCGCTCAGCGTACCGGCCCTGCTCATCGTCGGCGTTGCCACCAGTATCGACGCCCTGGCCGTGGGCGTCTGCATGGCCATCGGCAGCCTCTGCGGCAGCCATCTGAACTGGTCTCAGGTGATGCTCGCCGTGAGTCTGATCGGCCTCATCACCTTTGCCTGTTCGCTCGGCGGTTTCAACGGGGCGAAGCTCTTGCAGCGCTTTCCGCGCCGAGGGCTTGAGACAGGAGCCGGCCTGCTGCTCATCGGGCTGGGCCTGCAAAACTTCGTGCGCGACCTCCTCTGAGGCACACGCTCAGCTCCGAGGTACACGGGCAGCTCTGTTCAGCGCCCCGGCTCACCCCTCATCACTGCCCAGCAGGCGGTGCAACGCATCCTCGGCGGAGGACACGACGCAATCGGCCCACGCACTGACGTCTCCGCCGCCGTAGCCCCAATCGAAGAGCAGCAGACCGCAGGGAGCCTGCTGCGCCGTGAGCGCGTCGTAGCGAGAATCCCCCACCATCACCAGCTCGCGGACATCGACGCCCCACTGCTCGGCAATGGCGCGGAGCGCGGTCGGATCGGGCTTGCGCGGGTAGCGCCCCGAGAAGCCGAGAATGGGGTCGAAGGGAAGCTCGGGAAAGAGCGTTTGCACCATCGGCAGCGTCACCTCATGCGGCTTGTTGGAGAGGACGGCCATGCGCGCCCCCGCCGCAGCGAGAGCGTGCAGCAGCGAGTTGATGCCGGGATAGGGCGTCGTGCGGCTTCCCTGCCAGCAATGCGCGTACTCGCGGCCGAAGGCGGCATGCACGGCCTTGAGCTCATCGGGCGGAGCGAGCGACGCGTCGGCATAGCCTATGGCCGCCGCACAGAGGTTGGCGGCACCGCGGCCTATCATCCCGCGGACGGCCTCGGGCTCGTGCACGGGAAGCCCGAGCGAGGCCAGCGCACGGTTGACGCCCTCGGCAATTCCCGGCAAAGAATCCACCAGCGTGCCGTCGAGATCAAATACGACAAAGCGTTGCATCAGTGAGCGAAACCGCGCTCGGAGCTGCGCAGGAAGTTGATGAGATGGAGCACGTGCTCATTGCTGCCGTAGACCTCATCGGCCAGCACGAGATCCATGGCCGCCTCCTTATCGCAGTTCTTGTCGAGGAAAATCTTGCGATAGGCGAACTTGAGAGCGCGGATATCCGCCTCAGCGAAACCGCGCCGCGTCAGCCCGATCGTATTGACCGCGCGAATCGCCGCCGGGAAGCCCTCGGCAATCACGTAAGGCGCAATATCCTGCGGCACGCGGGCACAGCCGCCGACCATCGCATGAGCCCCCACGCGCACAAACTGGTGGAGCGCTGCGAAACCCGAAATAATCGCCCAGTCGCCGATCTGGCAGTGGCCGGCAACCCCGGCGTAGCCCGAGAGAATCACGTGATTGCCCACCACGCATTCGTGGCCGCAGTGGGAATTGATCAGGAAGTGATTGTAGCTGCCGATCACCGTCTTGGTCTCGGGAGAGGTGGAGCGGTTGATGTTGGCATTCTCGCGAAACACATTGTAGTCGCCCACCTCGAGGTAGGTCGGCTCACCCTTGTACTTGAGATCCTGAGACTTCAACCCAATCACCGAAAAGGGGAAAAACTCATTGCCCTTGCCGAACACCGACGGACCGCCCAACACCACGTGGCTGTGCAGCACGCAACCGGGGCCCAGCGTCACATGCGGCCCGACGACACAGTACGGACCGATTTTCACATCATCTGCCAGTTCGGCGGTCGGATCAACGATAGCGGTGGGGTGGATTTCTGCCATGCAGCTATATTACGCAGCCGGCCGTGATTATTCAAGAAGAAAGTCCACTCCGCCAAAGATTAATGCAGCGCCGCCCCGGCGGGCTCACCGGCGCCCCCGCGGCAAACTTGTCGGCAAACTTGTCGGCAAACATATCGGCGAGCTCAACGGCAAGCTCGACGATGAGCTCAACGGCGTGCCCGGCGGCCGCCCTTGTCGACGGCCTCTCGCGCCGTCGGAAGCGCTCTCACAGGAAAGCCAGCCAGAGGTAGACCCACGCAATGAGCACCGAGAGCAGCATCAGCGGGAAGGCCAGCTTCATGTAGCCGAAGAAACTCACGACCAAGCCCTCCTTGCGCGCCAGCGCCAGAGCAACCACATTCGCGCTCGCACCGATGACCGTACCGTTGCCGCCGAGGCAGGCGCCGAAGGAGAGCGCCCACCAAAGAGGCTCAAGATCCGTGCAGCCCATCGCACCCATATCCTTGATGAGCGGGATCATCGTGGCGACGAAGGGGATGTTATCCACAAAGGCCGACATCACCGCGCTGAGGCCGAGCACCGTCGCCGTCGTCGCCGTCGGATCGCCGCCCGTCAGCACCATCGCCTGCGCCGCCAACCACTTGATGACCCCGTTGACTTCGAGGCCGCCCACCAGCACGAAAAGACCGATAAAGAAGAAGATCGTCGTCCACTCGACGTGCGAGAACACCTTCTCGAGCACCTGCGTGCGCGAGGGCATCGTCAGGAGCATCAGCAGCGACGCACCCGTCACGGCAATCGTGCCCGATTCAAGCGTCCAGCCCGGAATCTGCCCGTGCATGCAGAACAGCGCAATCGTGAGCAAGAGCGTAAAGAGGCACTTGCGCAGCATGCGCGGGCTGCGGATGAGCCCCTTCGTGCTCATGGCGAGAATGCGGCGGCGGTTCTGCTCATTGCCGCGCAGGTCGCGGCGGAAGAGCAACACCAGAATCCCCAGCGTCAGGGCGTAGGAGATGATGCACGGCAAGGTGAGGTTGCGGATGAAGGCCATGAAGTCGAGCTCTTCCACCGCACTGGCAATCATGATGTTGGGAGGATCGCCGATCATCGTGCAGGTACCGCCGATGTTCGAGGCAAAAATCTGCGCGATCACGAAAGGCTTTGCCGAAATGCCCAGCTGCCGCGTCAGCGAGAAGGTGATCGGCACCGTCAGCAGCACCGTCGTCACGTTGTCGAGAAGAGCGGAGCAGGACAAGACCAGCGTCGAGAGCGCCACCAGCAGCGACACAGGATTGCCCTTCACCTTCTGAGCCGCCCAGATGGAGAGGAAGCGGAACACGCCCGTCTCTTTGAGAATCAGCACCTGAATCATCATGCCGATGAGCAGCGCCAGCGTATTGAAGTCAATGTGAGCGACGGCCTCGTCCTGAGTGATGACGCCGCAGAGCACCATGAGCATGGCACCGAAAAGAGCCACGACCGTGCGGTGCACGCGTTCGGAAATAATCAGGGCGTAAGCCGTGAGGAAAATCACCAGAGCCGCACAGATAGCGTATGACATAGCCTTTTGTGAAATCGTTGCACATCCTCGCGGCTCGCAGGCAACGAAAGCGCATCCCTGCCCCGCCTGCCGGAGAAGTGCGCGGGATTATAGACCTCGCCCTGTTTTTTGACAAGGCAATTCAGATTTCCGTGCACAAAAGTCACAAGTTGAAAGATGCAAGAAATTCACACGCATCGCCGCACTTTGGACTTCACAAAGAGGCGAGGGGCGTGTAGAATGATCGCGCGATGGCTATTCAGATGCAAAAAACCCTCCGTACGAGTGCCTCCATTCAGGGCACGTCTCTCCACACAGGTCAACCCGTCAAGCTGACGATCAAGCCGGCAGAGGTCAACACGGGGCTGAAGTTTCGACGCATTGATTTGCCCGACAAGCCCTTCATCGACGCATCGGCCGCCAACGTGCAGACGGTTGAACGAGCCACGACACTGGCCGAAGGCTCGGTGAACGTTCACACGGTCGAGCACATCCTCTCGGCTCTCACCGGCATGGGGGTGGACAACGCCATCATCGAGATGGATGCCAACGAACCGCCCATCGGCGACGGCTCGGCCGCACCCTACGTCGAACTCATCAAAAAAGCCGGCTTGGAAGAGCAGGATGCTCCCTGCCAAGTCTGGGAGATTCGCGAGCCGCTCATGGTGGAGAACAAGAACGGATCCATGATCGTCATCATGCCCGATCGCAAGTTCCGCGTCTCCGTCACCGTGTCCGGCCCCGACGGCCGCGTCACGCAGTACTTCCACTCGGAAATCACGCCCGAGACCTATGAAAACGAGCTGTCCCGCGCCCGCACCTTCTGCTTCTACGAGGACATTCAGCCGCTGCTCGACAAGGGGCTCATCCAGGGCGGCACGCTCGATAACGCCATCGTCATCAAGGGCGAGCAGTACATCTGCTCGGGCGGCCTGCGCTACCACAACGAGTGCGCCCGCCACAAGACCATGGATCTCATCGGCGACCTGATCCTCAACGGGCGGCGCATTCTCGGCCACGTGATTGCCGTCATGCCCGGGCACGGCATCAACACCACGATGGCCGCCAAGATGCAGAAGAGCTTTGAGAGCATGCTGGCCATGCGCCCCAAACCGATGCAACTGCCGGCCGGCGACGCCGTTCTCGACACCTCAGAGGTGCTCAAGCTGCTGCCTCACCGCTACCCCTTCCTGATGGTCGACCGCATCCTCGGCTTCGAGGGCGACACCAAGTGCATCGGCCAGAAGAATCTCTCGATGAACGAGCTCTTCTTCCAAGGTCACTTCCCCGGCCATCCCGTCATGCCGGGCGTTCTCCAGCTCGAAGCCATGGCTCAGGTGGCCTCCATCCTCATGCTCCGCATCCCCGAGAACATGGGCAAGATCGGCTACTTCATGAGCTGCGACAAGGTCAAGTGGCGCAAGCCCGTCGTGCCGGGCGACGTCCTCATCATCGAGACCGAGCTCGTCAAGATGCGCGGTGCCATCGGCGTCGCCAACGGTCGCTGCCTCGTCAACGGGGAAGTCACCTGCGAGGCCGAGCTCAAATTCATGGTTCAGGATGCCTGAGATGAGACCTTTTGGTGATTTTTTCATGATCGGTGCTTGACATACGCCGATTTTCAGGTATCATAGCCGCCCCGACCGCGCGCAGCGGCCCGTTACATCGCAAAGACTTCAACAAAAATAACACACTATGAGCAAGAGAACATACCAGCCTTCCAAGCGCTGCCGCAAGCGCCAGTTCGGTTTCCGCGCCCGCATGGCCTCCAAGAGCGGCCGCGCCATCCTCGCCCGCCGTCGCGCCAAGGGTCGCAAGCGCCTGCTGCCCAAGGGTGCCGAAATTCACTACAAGCGCCACACCGTTCAGCACGGTTGAGGTCGCAACTGGCTTGAGCCGGGCGCCGTCGGATGTTCCGCCGCCCGTCCGAGCCGAAAAATCAACGCCCTGTAACAGATGCAGCTGACGCGGCGCCATACCATGAAGCGAGCCTCCGAGTTCGCCATGGTGCGCGCCGAAGGCTCATCGGAAGCGGGGCGTTTTCTTGTTCTCAATCTGGCCCGCAAGCCTGATGCCGGAGCCGCGACGCAGCCGTCGAGCTTCGGCATCATCACCACCAAGCGCCTCGGCCACGCCGTGGTGCGCAACCTGCTGAGGCGCCGCGTGCGCGAGATACTCAGAGAGCACGGCGAGCCCATTTCCCGGGGCTTCAACGTCGTGCTCGTTCTGCGGCATCGCGCGGTCTTTGCCGATTACGCCCGGCTCGAGGCGGAATTTCTCAAGCTGCTCCGGCGCCATCTCCACAGACAAAAATCATGCTGAAGAAGCTTGTCATCCTCCCGGTGCTGTTTTACAAGCGTTTCATCAGCAAGCCTCTCCACATTCTGGCGGGGCCGCATTCCGGCTGTCGCTTCACGCCCAGCTGTTCGACCTACTTCATTCAGGCCGTCGAGATTCACGGAGCCTTTAAAGGCTCGCTCATGGGCATTTGGCGCATCTTGCGCTGCAACCCTTGGGGCGGATGCGGTTATGATCCCGTGCCGCCCAAAAAGAACAAATAAGCTTTCACCTCACTCATCTTTCAGACGCATATGGATAAAAAAGCATGGATCGTGATTACGGCCTGCATTCTCGGTCTGGTGGCCAACTGGTGGTACACCGCCTCGCGGGAGCAGGAGAGAAAGGCGGCTGCGGCGCCCGTTACTCAGGCTCCCGCGCAAGCGGCACCTCAGCAGACGGCGTCCGGCGATGCGGCTGCACCCGCCGCCTCTGCCGCCTCTGCCGCCTCCTCCGGCGCCGCCCCGGCCGCGGGGACTCCGCAGTCGACGCCCGCTCCGGCAGCTGTTTCACTGCCCAAGGTCATTGCGGAACTCGTCTCTCACGATTCGAAGGGCCAAGAAGTCGCCCGCTTCCGCTTCCGAGACATCGGCGGCAGCCTGGAGAGCACGCAGATGGTCGGCAAGGCCGTCAACAGCACGAAGGAGGAGCTCCGCGAGGACGTGCTCATCAACGGCAGCTCGAAGTACGGCGTCGGCACGCTGATGTTCAACCTGAGCAACAACCGCGAGCCCGTGTGGGACAATGCCGTCTACAGCCTCAAGGAGCAGACCGACAAGAAGGTCGTGCTCGAGGCGCGGCTCGGCGCTCTGATCGTCACCAAGACCTACTCGCTCATTCCCGTCGACGAAGGCGATGAAATCGTCGAAGGCTGCGCCTACATGCTGCATTTGGACATCACCGTGCAGAACACCGGTCGCGAGAATCTCGCGTACGGCAACTGGGGCATCTTCGCCGGCACGACCAACCGCATCTCGACCAGCGAGATGCGCAACTACACCTACTTCATCTACCTCGCCGACGACGACTTTGAGAAAGAGGGCGGCGGTACCTTCTCTCACTGGTTCAGCAAAGACGAACTGCGCCGCTACAAGACCGACTACAACAATCTCGAATGGGCAGGCGTGATGAGCCAGTACTACGCCAGCATTATCTGCCCCTCGACGCAGGATCGCACCGACGCCCTCTACATCGCCCCCACGAAGGTGCGCCTTCCCATTACGGGCGAAACGGAAGAGGGGCTCATGCTGGGTCTCGGCATGCCCGAGTTCAGCCTGCCGGCCTCCGACGGGCAGGTGTACCACGCCTTCCGCTTCAACTACGACATCTTCACGGGGCCGAGGCTCAACTCGATGCTCAAGGATATGACCGGCTACGTCCACAAGATTGACTACATCATGGACTACGGCATTTTCTACATCATCAGCAACCCCATGAGCTGGCTCATCAACACCTTCCACGGTTGGTTCGGCAACTGGGGCTGGGCCATCGTCGCCATGACCTTCGTGGTACGCCTGCTCATCTGGCCGCTCTACCGCAAGAGCTACATGAGCATGAAGCGCATGAGCCTGCTGCAGCCCAAGATGAAGGAGCTCAAGGAGATGTACCCCAACGACCAGCAGCGCGTGAGCATGGAGATGATGAAGCTCTACCGCGAGTACGGCATCTCGCCCTTCGGCGGCTGCCTGCCCATGCTGCTCCAGCTGCCCATCTTCCTCTCCTTCTACTACGTGCTGCAGACGGCAGCCGAGTTCCGCGGGGCGCCCTTCCTCGGCTGGGTGACGGACCTGTCGCAGATGGACACGGTCTGCTACCTGCCTCTGGGCTTTTATGATCTGCCGATCAACGTGCTGCCCATCATCATGGCCTTGACGATGATTCTTCAGATGCACATGTCGCCGGCGGCCGGTGACCCGACGCAGCAGAAAATCATGAAGTTCATGCCCCTGGTCTTCTTCCTCTTCTGCTACACCTTCCCGAGCGCACTCGCTCTCTACTGGACGACGCAGAACATCATCTCCATCGGGCAGACTTGGTACATCCGCCGCCTGCCCATGCCCGAGCTCACCAAGGTGGATCCCAAGAAGAAGAAAGGCGGCAAAAAGAGCTTCTTTGAGCGCATGATGGAGGCGCAACAGCAGGCTCTGGCCGAGCAACAGCAGCGGGAGAAGAACATGCGCAACGTCACCCGCAAATAAAGGCAGGAGCGCCGCTTGAGGCAAGTGCGCCCAAGCCGCTCCGAAATTCTCCGCCCGCCGACCGTCCGGTCGGCGGGTTTTTCTTGTCCGGATCGCACGGCGGCGAAAAAGGCTTGAAGCGGCGCGGCGATTATGCTAAGGAAACGGTGCGGCCGTCACGCGTCTTGAGCCGCTTTGACAAGATTCGCTCCTTTGCCCATGAACACACACTTCATCCTCAACAACGGCGTCTCCATCCCCTCCATCGGCTACGGCACCTGGCAAATTGAAAACGGCCCGGCAGCGGTGCAGGCCGTTGCGGACGCCATCAGCATCGGCTACCGCCACATCGACACGGCCGCCTGCTACGGCAATGAAAAAAGCGTCGGCGAGGCCATCGCGCACAGCGGCGTCGCCCGCAGCGAGCTCTTCGTCACGAGCAAGGTCTGGAATACCGAGCGCGGCTACGACAACACGCTGCGAGCCTTCGAGCGCAGCATGAGCGATCTGGCGCTGAGCTACCTCGACCTCTACCTCATCCACTGGCCCGCCTCCGCACACCGCTTCAGCGACTGGCAGCACATCAATGCCGAGACGTGGCGAGCCATGGAGGAGCTGCTGAGCAGCGGCCGCGTGCGCGCCATCGGCGTGAGCAACTTTCTGCCCCACCACCTCGACGCCCTGCTGAGCACGGCGCAAGTGGTGCCGGCCGTCAACCAAATCGAGTTTCACCCCGGCTTCACGCAGCGCGCGTGCGTCACCTACTGCCGCGAGCGCGGCATTCTCGTCGAAGCCTGGTCGCCGCTGGGCTGCGGCCGCATCCTCGAGCATGATATCCTTCGCCGCCTCGCCGAGCGCCACGGCTGCACCCCGGCTCAAATCTGCCTGCGTTGGGCCCTGCAACAGGGCATCCTGCCGCTGCCGAAATCCGCCTCGCCGGAGCGCATGCGCAGCAACCTCGAGCTCCCCGACTTCGAGCTGTCGGCGCAGGACATGCAAGAGCTTGAGGCTATGGACGGTTGCGGCGCCTCGGGGCTGCACCCCGACGCGATCGATTTCTGAGCCGGGCCCCGAGATTCTGCGTGACGAACGGGTGGATCCGTGCTAAAATCTCCCCGCAAGATTTCGCAAGATGATTACATCTGACTTTCTCGTCATCGGCAGCGGCGTCGCGGGACTCAGCTTTGCCCTGCGCGCCGCCGAGCATGGTAAGGTGATCGTTCTCTGCAAGAGCGATCCTCTTGTGTCGAGTTCTGCTAAGGCTCAGGGCGGCATAGCTGCCGTCATGAGCTCGAACGACAGCTTTGAAGAACACATTGCCGACACTCTCGATGCCGGCGCCGGGCTCTGTGATGAAGCCGCCGTTCGCACCATCGTCACGGAAGCTCCCGAGGCCATCCGCGAACTGCTGGCTTGGGGCGTTGACTTCGACCAGGAGAAAGACGGCGAGTTCGAGCTCGGGCGCGAAGGCGGGCACGGCAAGCGCCGCATTCTGCACGCCAAAGACACCACGGGGCTTGAAATCAGCTCGAAGCTTCTGGCCTGCGCGCAGAAGCACCCCAATATCGAGATTCTCGACCACCGCATCGCCATCGACCTCATCACGACGGCCAAACTGGGCTGTGTGACGGAGGATCGCGTGCTGGGCGCCTACGTGCTCAACCCCGCCACGGGAGAGGTGGACATTTTCCGCTGCGACCGCGTCATGCTGGCCACGGGCGGCACCGGCCGCGTCTACATGTACACGACCAACCCGCCGACGGCGACGGGCGACGGCGTGGCGATGGCTTGGCGCGCCGGGGCGAATATCTCGAACATGGAGTTCGTGCAGTTCCACCCCACCACCTTCTACAACCCGAAGAGCAATGATCGCGAGGGGCTCACCTTCCTCATCTCCGAGGCCGTGCGCGGCGAAGGCGGTGTGCTGCGCGGCCCCGACGGGCAGGAGTTCATGCAGAAGTACGACGCGCGCAAGAGTCTTGCGCCGCGCGACATCGTCGCTCGCGCCATCAACAGCGAGATTCTGCGCACCGGCCATCCCTGCATGTATCTGGACATGACGCACAAGCCCAAGGGCTTCATGGCCGAGCGCTTCCCCTACATCTACGAGACCTGCAAGAGCTACGGCGTCGATGCCGAGGTCGACATGATTCCCATTGTTCCGTCCGCGCACTATCAGTGCGGCGGCGTACAGACCGATACGAACGGCCAGACCACGCTGCGCGGGCTTTTCTGCGCCGGAGAATCGGCCTGCACCGGCCTGCACGGAGCCAACCGCCTGGCGAGCAACTCGCTGCTGGAATGCGTCGTCATCACCAAACGCGCCATCGCCTCCATGCTCACGCGCCTGCCGCTGGCGCACAAGATGGAGGAGTACCCCATCCCCGAATGGGTGCACGGCAATAAGGCCGAGCGCGACGATCTGGCCATTCTCTACCACTGCTGGGACGAGGTGCGCCGCACCATGACCGACTACGTGAGCATCGTGCGCACCAACCACCGCCTCCAGCGCGCAGCCACGCGTCTCCGCAACATCAACCGAGAAATCAACGAGTACTACTGGGGCTACCGCGTGACGCCGGAGATCATCGACCTGCGCAACCTCGCGCTCACGGCATCCCTCATCGTCGACTGCGCCATCCGTCGCCAAGAATCGCGCGGTCTGCACTACACGCTCGATGCTCCCGAGAAACTGCCCGTTGCGCGTCCGAGCGTCATTCACAACTGGTAAACTCTCACCGAGGCCGGGGCGGTCGAGCCCCGGCCTCGCCGCCCGCCTTTCCTTCCGCCCTCGCCTCTTCCCGCACTTTCTTCACCCCGACTCCACCGCACATCGGTCGCCATGAAACTCCTCTCCTCGCTCCTCCTGCTCCCGGCCGCAGCCGCCGTCTTCATCCTGAGCCCGGCTGAAAGCGCCGAGATCCGCGGCTCCGGCCGCAGCAGCTCACCGAGCTTCACCACCGGTCGGCAACTCGACCGGGCCACCGGCGATGATGCCGCCAGCAAGCCCAAGCAAAGCAAAAAGCCCGTGCGGCACATGACGCGCGAAGAACTCAGGCGGGAAGCCATCAAAGCCGGCCCCATCAAGCCCACGCTCGATCAAAGCCACCGCACCAACTTCCCCGACCCCAAGACGCTGCCGCAAGACGTGCGCCTCGGCACCATGCCTTGGCACTACGACATCACGGCCACCTACTTCTTCATCGGCGAACTGGCCACGAAAAACAACCCCACGCCCAACACGGCCAGCAGCTGGGACAGCATGTGGGATGACAATTACGGCGGCTACGACGACCCCAACCCCGCCAACCGAGACCCCGTGACCTTTGCGCCGCTGGGCTTCACCCCTCAGCTCAACCCCTTCTACGTTGCCCTGCCCTACAATGACGTCGACCGCGGCGGCCCCAAGCCCGAGGCGGCCCGCGTCATCCCTTGGTATCGGCGCGACAAAGGCGGCAAGTACGAGTCCGTCTGCCGCGGCACCTGGGTGCAGATCTACTACAACGGCAAATACTGCTTTGCTCAGTGGGAGGATTGCGGCCCCTTCCGCACCGATGACTGGGAATACGTCTTCAAGAACGCGCGTCCGAAAAACCACGCCAACAACGCGGCCGGCATCGACCTCTCGCCCGCCGTGCGCGACTACCTCGGCATCAAGGGCGGCATGGCCAAAGTGCACTGGCGCTTCGTCGACTTCTCGCTCGTACCCGGCGGTCCGTGGGCACGCTACGGCAAAGACAACCCCTTCGTCAACCCCTCGCTCAAACATGCCGTGCGGAAATACCAGATAAAAAACCGCATCAGCACGCGGCCGCAGCGCCCGGTGCGCAAAGCCCCGGCGCGCCGCCAAGCCTCCTGAGCCACCGTTGCCTCGCTGACAAGCCATGTTCCGCAATCTCATCTTCGACTGGTCGGGCACCCTCTGCGACGACCTTGCCCTCACCATTGAAGCGACCAACTACGTGCTGGCTCAGTACGGACGCGAGCCGCTGACGACAGAGGCCTTCCGCAACGAATTCCAGCTTCCCTACCCGGGCTACTACGCTTGGAAGACCCCCGAAGCTCGGCTCGAAGACCTCGAAAACCTCTACCGCAAAGCCTTCGATGCCTCGGCGACCGGCGTCACGCTGCTGCCGCACGCGCGAGACTTCATCCGCTACTGCGCCGCCTCGGGCATACGCTGCTTCATTCTCACGAGCATGGATCCGAAGGCTTTTGACTCTCAGGTCAGGGCGCTGGGGCTCTTCCCCTACTTCGAGCACATCCACTCCGGCATCCACAACAAGGAGGAGCACATTCCCCTGCTCATGAAGCAGCACGGCCTGCGCCCCGAAGACACGGCCTTCATCGGTGACATGCAGCACGACATCGACGCCGCGCACCGCGTCGGCATCACCGGCATCGGCGTGCTCACCGGCTACAACAACGCGCAGCAGCTCAGCGCCTCCAAGCCCGACTTCATCGTGCCCGACCTCGCGGCGCTCAAGGGGCTGATGCTGCGGGCCATGGCGGCTCCCGCCCCCGACGAAATACGCATCAACGGGCTGGAGTTCAGCTGCTGCATCGGCGTTCCCGATGAGGAGAGAGCCGAGCCCCAGCGCATCCGCGCCGACATCGCCTTCATTCCGCCCCTGCCTCCGGCCGATATGGAGGATGACATCGAGCACACCATCGACTACGAAGCGCTCTCCCGGCACCTCGTCGCGCTGGCTCAGCAGCAGCCCGTTCGCCTGCTTGAAACGCTCGCCCATCGCTTCGCCCGCAGCATCGTCGAGGATTTCGGAGCCCGCCGCGCCTGCGTCGAGCTGCATAAGTTCATCCTGCCCGATGCGGCTTCCAGCTCCGTGCGGGCAAGCTACCCGGCACGCTGAAACTCCCCCCCGTTTTCCCACCCGCACAAGGTCGAGAGCCTCCCCATCATGGACGTCTACATCATCTACGGCAGCGAAACCGGCAACGCGCAGCAACTGGCCGAGCGCTGCAGCAGCCGACTCAACGAGCTGGGCATCAGCGCGGGCTGCGCCGGCATGGAGGACATCACCCTCGACCTTCTCTCGGCCATGCCGACGCTGCTCATCATCACCAGCACTTGGGGAGAGGGAGACCCGCCGAGCAACGCCGCCGAACTTCACTACCGACCCAGCAAGACCGAGCGGCGCTTCGACAAACTGCACTATGCCGTCTTTGCCATCGGCATGGCCAGCTTCGAACACTTCTGCCAAGCCGGGCGAGACTTCGATGACTTTCTGGCGGCGGCGGGTGCACAGCGCCTTCTGCCCCTCACCACCAGCGATGACCGGGGCGAAGAGGACGTAGAGCCGTGGATCGAGCGCCTCTACCCGCTGCTCCTCGCCCGAAAAGCAGCGCTCGAAGGCTGATTTCGTCAAAAGCTGTGTCATACATTCCCCTTTGCTGTTGACTCCCGCGGGGAATGGAGTTCTAAATGGGTGAGCGGCACCGTTGCCTGCCCGCCCTTCTCGCCGAGCGACGAGCCGGGCGTGCTGACGCACAGCCCGCTTGATTTCACCCGCCGAGCAGAGTACAATGAGCCGGTAAATCTCTCCCCCTCTCACCACACGCACGCATGAATAAAGGAGTTCTGATGGTCATTGCGTTGCTGGCAAGCAGCAGCGCCCTCGCACAAGCCCCCATGGGAGCGGCCCCCTACGTTCAGGTCGATCGAGTCACCACGGGCAAAGACAAAGTCACGCGCCGCAGCATCGGACGCACCGAAGCCATCCGCACCGTGCGCGTCTCCTCCGCCGTCGAAGGCTTCCTCATGGAGCCCCGCTTCAAGGAGGGCGCCGTCGTGAACAAAGGAGACATCCTCTTTGAAATCGACCCGATTCGCTACAAAGCCGCCGTCCAACAGGCAGAAGCCAGCCTCGATGAACTCAGCGCCCGCATCATGCACGCCAGCGCTCGCTGCCGCCGCCTTCAAAGCCTGCAAGAGAGCCACGCCACCTCGCGCGAAGAGACGGAGACCGCCCGCGCCCTGCTCGCCGAGCTGACGGCCAGCAAGGCCGAAGCCGAAGCCAACCTCGTCAAAGCCCGCAAAGACCTCGCCGACTGCACCATCCGCGCCGAAATCACCGGCCGCATCGGCCGCGTCAGCTTCACCGAAGGCAACTACATCACCACCGGCGAAGTGCTCGCGACCATCCAGCAGATGGACCCGATCTACGTCAAATTCCCCCTGAGTCAGAGCGACGTCAACGGCATCTTCCACGGCCCGAAGCGCATCGCCGACGTCGCACGCCCTCAGCTCACCACGGCCACGGGGCGCACCTACCCGAAAGACGGCGTCATCCGCATCGTGGACACGGCGCTGGCCGCCAACACCGACTCCTACAACCTCTGGGCAGAGTTTGAGAACAAAGACGACGTCCTCACCCCGCAGGGCATCGGCGCGCTCACCATCACGCTGACCGACACCGCCATCGTCACCATGGTGCCGCTCACCTCCGTGCAATACGACGCTAACGGCGCCTTCGTCTACGTGCTGGACCAAGACAACCGCGTGCAGCGCCGCGAGGTCATCGCCGGCAACGTCCAAGGGCGCATGCAATCCATCTACAGCGGGCTTGAAGAAGGCGAGGTCGTCATCAGCGACGGCTCGCACAAAACGCGCGTCGGCTCCGTCGTGCGCCCGGTCTTCACCAGCAATGCGGAGACCAAGACCGTCAAGGGCAACACCATGCCGCAGGAAGATGCGCCCACCGCCGTGCGAATCGCCGACGTCATCATGGAGTCGGACACGACGGTGCTCACCTGCGAAGGCTCGCAGGTCGAAGCCATCCGCAAGGTCGATATCCGCCCCCTCGTGCAGGGCCTGCTCATCGAGCAAAGCGTCAACGACGGTGACGTCGTGAAGAAAGGCGACGTCATCTTCCGCATCGACACCGTGCGATACGAAGCCGCCGTCAACGCCGAAAAAGCACGCATCGAACAGCTTGACATCCGCATTGAAGACGCCCGCCGCAAATACGAGCGACAGGAACAACTCGTCAAAGGCGGAGCCTCAAGCGCTGACGAGCGGGACAGCGCCAAAGCCACCCTCGACCAACTCATCGCCCAAAAATCCAGTGCCGAAGCCGCCCTCGTCGTCGCCGAAGATGACCTGAGCCGCTGCACCATGCGAGCCCCGCTCGACTCGCGCATCGGCCGCGTCAGCATCGCGCAGGGCAACTACATCACGGACAAGAAAACCCCGCTGACCACCCTCTACCAGACCAGCCCGATCTACGTGCGCTTCTCGCTGAGTGAAAATGAAGTACTCTCGCACTTCGGCTCCGACAGCCAGCTGCTCAAGATGGCCGATATCAGCCTCGTGACGGCCAACGGCAAACTCAGCGCCGAAAAAGGCGAAGTCAGCTTCTCGGACAACAGCATCAAATCCGACACCGACACGCAAAACTTCTGGGCCACCTTCCCCAACGCCGAACAGCAGCTCCTGCCCGGCGCCGTCGTCACCATCCGCGTGTCCCGCAAGCCCGAGTGCAAAGTCTGCTCGGTACCGCCCGAGGCCATTCTGACCGACACGCGCGGCCGCTACGTCTTCCTGTACCGCGACGGGCGCGCCGTGCTGACGCGCATCCTCTGCGGCAGCTCGACCGCCAGCGGCCGCATTCCCGTCTACGCCGGGCTCGATGCCGACGATCGCGTCATCACCACCAACCTCGCCGATCTTGAAGACGGCAGTCCCGTCGTTGCCCAGCAGCCGGAACAACAACAGCAGTAACCCCCATTCGCTCCCCTCTTTCCCTCCGCTTCGACTATGTTCTCAGAGTTTTTCATTCACCGACCTAAGTTCGCGTTCGTCATCTCCATCCTGATGATGCTCGCCGGCCTCATCTGCATGTCCAAAATGCCGGTGGCCGAGTACCCGGAAGTCTCGCCGCCGACCATCTCGGTGAGCATGAACTACACCGGTGCCAGCGCCGAAGAACTGGCGCAGGTCGTCGCAGCCCCCGTCGAAGAACAAATCGTCGGCATGGATGATTTGCTCTACTATTACTCGAGCTGCAGCAACGACGGCCGCTACTCGCTCACGCTCATCTTTGCCACCGGCACCAACGACGACACCGCCCAGCAGAACGTCTCCAACGCCATCAAGCAGATCGAATCGAAGCTGCCCAGCGAAATCAAACAGACGGGCTACAATGTCCGCAAGCGCTCGGGCGACATGCTCTGCTTCGTCAACTTCCGCTGCGACGAGAACAAGATGTCCGTGCTCGAACTCTCCAACTGGGTTCGCATGAACATCAAAGACCGCGTCTGCGACTTGGACGGCATCTCCAGCGCCGACATCATCCCCAGCCGCAACTACGCCATGCGCATCTGGATGAACGCCACGCGCATGAGTGCCCTCAACATCACACCCGATGACGTCAGACAGGCCATCGAGGCCCAAAACATCCAAGCGGCAGCCGGCTCCGTCGGCTCGCAGGACGAGCAATCCTACGCCACCTTCAAAGTCACCGCCACCGGGCGACTCAAGACCGTTGAGGAGTTCGAAAACATCATCGTCAAATACGGCGATGACGGCCACATCACCAAGATCAAAGACATCGCCACCGTCGAGCTCGGCGCCGAGAAAAACTCCGGCTACAACCGCCTCAACGGGCAGGACGCCGTCGGCATGATCGTCTTCCGAACGAACGACGCCAACGCCATCGACACCGTCAGCGCCCTGCAAAACCTCATGCGGCAGATTGAGCCCACCCTCCCCGACGGCATGGAGTGGAGCATGGGCTATGACCCCACGCAGGCCATCGAGGCCACGATGGAAGAAATCGTCGAGACACTCGTCGTCGCCCTCGTCCTCGTGGTACTCGTCACCTACATCTTCCTGCAGGACTGGCGCGCCACGCTCATTCCGTCCATCGCCATTCCGGTCTCGCTGCTGGGCGCCTTCATGATCATGTACCCGCTGGGCTACACCATCAACGTGCTGACCATGTTCGGTCTGATTCTCGTCATCGGCTCGCTGGTCGACGACGCCATCGTGGTGGTGGAGAACGTCATGCGCCTCATTCAGGAGGAGAAACTCAGCCCGAAAGAGGCCACCATCAAGAGCATGAAGCAGATCACGGGCGCCGTCATCGCCACCACGCTCGTGACGCTGGCCGTCTACGTGCCCATCGCCTTCTACGGCGGCATGGTCGGCGTGATCTACACGCAGTTCTCCGTCACCATGTGCGTGGCGCTCTGCATCTCGACCATCAATGCCCTGACCCTCTCACCGGCTCTCTGCGCGCTCATTCTGCGCCCGGCCAATGCCAAACCGAGCCGCTTGAGCGTGCTCTTCGTGCCCTTTAACTGGTGTTTGAACAAGGCTCGCGCCATCTACATCAAAGGCGCCCGTCTGCTGGTGCGCAACGCATGGCTGACCGTTCTCGTCATGGCCTTCGTCTTTGCCGCCAACTACTTCTACTACGACGGCGCCCCGGCCGCCTGGAACAAGCTCTGGCGCGGCGAAGACGCGGGAACGCCCGCCGCAGCCGCCAAGGGACGTGGCGGGGCTTCGAAGCAGGAAAGCGGCCTGAAATACTTTGACCTGCTCGCCCCCGAACAGCTCAACAGCTCCTTCATCCCGACCGAAGACAAGGGCAACCTCTTCGTCATGGTCAGCATGGAAGGCACCGCCACCGCCAAGCAGCGCACCGACAAGGTGCTGCGCCAGATCGAAGAGCGTCTCTCGCACATTGAAGGCATCCGCGACGTCACGGCGCAAAGCGGCTACAGCTTCGCCAGCGGCTCGGGTGAAAACAGCGGCATGCTCATCATTCAGCTCGACCACTGGGACGAGCGCCAGAGCCCTGACCTGAGCAGCTCCGCCATCGCCCAGAAAGTCAACGCCGCCTGCGCCGACATCCCGCAGGCCACCGTCATCGCCATGACGCCGCCGGCCATTCAGGGTCTCGGCATCACCGGCGGTATCTCTATGGTGCTCCAAGTCAGCGGCGACGCCACGCCGCAGGATCTCGGCAACATGGTCAAAGAGGTTCAGGCTCGCCTGCGCGCCCGCACCGACCTCGTCGCCAACACGCGCTGTGAGTTCGACGCCGACATCCCGCAGGTGCACCTCGACATCAACCGCGATAAGGCTCAGGCCCTCAAGGTGCCCGTGAGAACCATCTTCACGACCCTGCAGAGCATCATGGCCTCTTCGTACATCAACGACTTCACGCTCAACGGCTTCAACTTCAAGGTCATGATTCAGGGCGCCACGCCGGACCGCCGCACGGCCGACGACATCCTCAACCAGATGGTGCGCAGCGACACGGGCGACATGGTGCCGCTCTCCGCCCTCTGCACGCTCTCCTACCGCATGGGTCCGTCCAACTACGGCCGCTTCCAGCAGTACATGAGCGCCGACATTGACGTCACGGCCGCTCAGGGCGTCGGCTCGGGTCAAGTCATGGATCTCATCGAAGAAATCGTCGCCGACATCAACAATGAGGAACGTGCCGCCGGCCGCGACCGCCAGTGGATGGTCAGCTGGAAGGCCCTCTCGTACCAAGAGCGCGCCAACGAGGGCAAGATCGGCCTGCTCATCGGTCTGGCGCTGATGTTTGCCTACCTCTTCCTCGTGGCTCAGTACGAGAGCTGGACGACGCCGGTTCCGGTGATTTTCTCCGTGAGTGTTGCAACGCTCGGTGCGCTCATGGGCGCCCAACTCTGCGGGCTGACGCTCTCGATTTACGTGCAGCTGGGCATCCTGATGCTCATCGGTCTCGCCTCGAAGAACGCCATTCTCATGGTGGAGTTCAGCAAGGAGGAACATGAGCAGGGCGTGCCGATCCGCGAAGCCGCCATCCGAGGCGCCAACATGCGCTTCCGCGCCGTGATGATGACGGCCATCTCGTTCATCATCGGCGTTTTCCCGATGGTCGTCGCCACGGGCTCGGGTGCCGCCAGCCGTCAGGAAATCGGCATCACGACCTTCAGCGGCATGTTGCTCGCTACCTGCTTCGGCATTTTCACCGTGCCCGCGCTCTACGCGATCTTCGCTCGCATGCGCGATGCCACCGTCTCGTTCTTCACCGGCAGGAAGCTCCGCAAGGAGGAGAAGGAGCAGGCGGCACAGCAAAACAGCGCCGATCAGCAAGCCTGATTTCCGCCCGAGGCAGCGGCGAGCTCCGGCGGAGCTCCCCTGCCCCGTCAACAAAAAGGCTGAGCCTCTCGCGAGAGGCTCAGCCTTTTTGTCGGCACCCGGAGTCGGCACCGAGAGTCGGCACGCGCCCCGCGCGGTTCGCATGCCCGCCTTCTCCAAGGGAGCCCGGCGCCGCAGCATCGGCACACGCGCCAAGCAGATGGCGCCACCCCTTGCGGGCAGACGGCAGGTTAAGCCACGCCCCCGCCCTCAAACAGAACCGAAGGCCTCCAGCACGGCACGCACGCAGACCAAATTGCGATACCACTTGCGGGCAGACGGCAGGATAAGCCAATCCTCCGCCCTCATGAGACGCGCCGCCCAAGCCTCCGCCCTCGCCCGTGACGCAAGCTCGGCTTCCTCATCCTCCTGCGCATCGGCATTCAGATAGACGCGCAGCAGACGCAGCCCGCGTGCGCGCAAGGCGGCCTCGGCGTCCTCCAGCTCATGCAAGGCGGCACGCAGGTGGTCGGGAAGGCTCACGGCATCCGGGCAGCCGAGAGCCGTCAGCTCTTGCAGCAGCTCGTCATACGGACTGTTGAGCAGCATGAGCACCTGCCCCGGCGCCGGAGCAAGAGCCCGAAAACGAGCCGTCAGCGAAGCCTCACCCGGCGCAGGACGAGCTTCCGCTGTCGCCAGACGCAGCGGATCAAGGCAGCGCCCCAGTCGGCGCAGCATCCCCCGCCGCCCCGCACCCGGCAAACTCAGCGGCAGCACAACCAGCGCTTCACCGCGCTCCGCAGCCCGAGCCTGAACATCCTGCAACTCCAGCTGCGCATCCGCAAACTGATCCTCGGCCTCCTCCTTGCCGCCGCCGAAAAGCGAGAGATCATCGCGTGCGCCGAAATCCGGCAGCTCTCCGGCCACACTCAGATAGCGCCGCGTGCGACAGCACGCCGACCAATAAGCCTCGAGCTCCGCCATCGAAGCTCCCTTGCCCGCCGACGACTCCGAGACCGCCGACGACTCCGAGACCGACGACTCCAAGACCGACTCCGGAAAAAAATGCTCCAGCACCCGAGCGACCACCTTGCGCTTGAACGACACGAAAGCCTCGGCCTGCAACAGCGGCCAAGGCAGCGGCAGCAAGCTCACGAACTCCTTGTGCGACGGCGGCTGCTGAGCCGACAAAAGCCCCTCGTAGCGCAGCAGGAAATAAGTCTGCTCCTGCCCCCTCCAGCGGGCACTCTTTCGGTTCTTGTCGCGGTAGCGATAGCGCAACCCGCCGAAGCGAGCCACGGGGCGCAACTTGTCGGCATCGACGCCGGTCTCCTCGCGCAACTCGCGCAGCACCGCCTCCAGCATGCACTCGCGACGTTCAACCCCGCCCTGCGGGAAATGATAATGGCGGCTGCGCTCCCCCGTCACCCCGAGCAAAACGCGCCCCGCCTCATCGACCACAAGCGCCGCCACGTTCCGCCGCCAGCGCTCCGCCGCCGCCTCGCCCGACTTTGCTTGCTGCGCCATAGCCCTCCATTCCCCCTCACCTCGGAGTCTGTCGCCGACGGCCGTGAGACTCATCCGCCCACTCCTGAGTCAGATACTTGCTGCGGCAGAGCTCATCGAGCTGAGCGCCAAAACCCGGCCAAGGCTCTTCGCCGTAGACAGGCTGCACCTCCTCGGCCAGAGCCGCCGCCAGCCGCGCCTCCCAGCCCGTCGACGGCACACAGCCTTGCACCAGCCCCTGATGCAGCACGGCACCGCGGTGCCGCCGCTGCCCCGCCCCGGCCAGCTTGTGCCCGGCAGCATCCGTAATATCGCTCTCAACCGGGCTGGCCCAGCACGAGCGCCCGCCGTCCGGCGCATCACTCGCCAGCAACTCACAGGGCACGCCGCTCGCGCGCAGCGCCTGCGCCAGCGCCCCGTGAATCCAGCGATACAGCTCGCGGCTGGGCGCATACATGCGGCCGTCGGCCGGAGCCGGCAGCGTCAGCGTGTACGTGTACCCGTGGCGGTGGTCGACAATACCGCCGCCAGTCCAGCGGCGAATGTACTCAATCCCCTCCCCGGGAAACAACTTGGCCGCCACCTGCACCGTATCAAAATAGCCGAAACTCACCGCCGGACGCGCCCAATCATAAAAGCGCAGCCACGCCTCCGGCCGCTGAGAAAGCAACTCGTCCGCCGCCATGTTGGCGTAGCCGTCGCGGGGCAGCGGATCGCGCCAAAATCGGAGCCTTGGCAGCGAAGCGCAGGGAATCAGCGAAGAGCGCGGAGCATCGGCCATAGGACGGGAGTGTGCATCAAAGCGGCTGAGGTACCGACACCATGCGGCTGAACGAGCGCGTGTACTTCGAGATGAACTCCGCCGGATTCGGGGCACGGCGACGGCCCAGACGAATCTGCTCAGCCAGCTGCACACCCTCCTCCGTCAGCACCGTAATCGAGATATTCGCCGACACGATGCGCGCATTCTCGTACACCTTGCCGCCCACCTTCACGCAATTGCCGTAAACACCCACCTCTTGACCGGCCCCCTCACCTTTCGTCGTAATCACGGGAACCGTCACGTAATCGTAATCCGCCGAGCCCGAGCGAACATCCGCCTTGCCCTTGGCGTACTGAATCGTGAAGAGCACATTCATCTCCAGCACGTTCTCGCAGAGGAAGAAATCCTTGTCATTCTTGCCGAAAGCATCGTAGCCCGACTTGAGATTCTTCAGCCCCAGCAACTTGTCGAAAGTATCGTTGGGCGGAACCACCTGACGGTACAGAGAGAACAGCGGGAACGCGCCGTCGGAGGCATTCGGATCTTCATCGCCGGAGATGTCCAGGAAGTGATCGCGATACAGCAGGCGGTAGCCGACGGCACTCACATCGCCGCGAGTCTCCTCATTCTGAGAACGCGCGTTGCGGTAATTGCGGCGCAGGCGTTCGCTGCTGCTGACCGAGGGGTTGCGATCGGGAGCGCAGGCAAAGAAGATGCACTGCACCGAGCGCGGAATCTTCATCCCGCGAGGCCCCTTGATCGGCTTTTTGTCAACATTGGCGTAGAGCCACTGGTACTCGTTGTCGCCGGCGCGCATCTGAAACGACTCCAGATCATGAGCCACCGCCTCCAAGGCAAAACGAGCACTCGACGACGTACTCACATCCTCGCGCACCTTGCCCCAGAGGTCCAGCCCCTGAATCGTCATCTGCATAATGCCGAACACCAGCAGTGACGTCACAGCCAGCGCCACCATCAACTCAATGAGCGTAAAGCCCCTGCGCAGCCCAGACCTAAAAACGTTCTTCATGATCATTCAAATGGATTTCAAATCTCACAGGCGGAAAGACATATTCGTCGAGAAACTCGGCGTACCGAGCTGCGCCCAGCTGCGCCCCTTGTAGCGAGCCGGATTCTTCGGCTGCATCAGGAAGAAATCCGCCCGGAAAAACACCGCAGCGCCGGACAAGTCGCGCGAGCTCTCCTTGGTGATATAGCCCTCCGCATTGGAACCGCCCTTAATCATCCCCGGGCGATCGGCAGGAGAAAACCCGCCCTTGCCGTCGTATACCAGCTGCGTCATGCGCACGACATACACCGGGCCGACCGCATCCGGAATAAACTTACTGTAGCGCGTGTCATCCATCGGGCAAGCCACCGAAATCAGCGTCGAACTGTTACCGGGCAAATTGCGCCCGCCTTGCAAAGCCGGATAAATACCGTCCTGAGCCTTCTTCGACGTATCCGCGCGATACGAGAAAATGACAACGGCCGTCTCAGGCTTCTTGCTGGCCTGCAACCAGTCGAAAGCCTTGTCGAAAGCGCTCACGTAACTTCCCTTGGACGAACGCTTGGCACCCGGTCTGGCCGCCTCGTGGGGCTTGAGCGTGCTCATCTCCGCCCGCAGCACACTCGAAACACTCTCGACATTCTGGCGGCCGAGAGCATCCTGCACCATCTTGCGGGCCGGCACGAAAACCGTCAGGAAAAGCGCGATGAGAATACCCACCAACGAGATCGCCAGCAGCGTCTCGACCAACGTAAAGCCCCTCGCGGGGGAAAGTCTGCGACCGTAATACATGACTCAATTTCTCTGCTCAATCTGCTCCTGAGTGCGCAGGCGCACCGTATTGCCGCTGGGATCCAACACGATACCGCCCTCGAGACCGTCGCTCTCGCGCACAATACCGTCAACACTGTTGCGACCGCTGCCGCGGCGTCCCTGAATCAGCACCAAGCGCTGGCGCTTCGTCTTCTCCCCCGGCTGAGCCTGCGGGTGCACGAAACGCCCCTTCTCGTCAAACTCCGCGTAGATCACCGGAGACTGCCCCCGCTTGGAAATACGCATCAGCGACTCACCGAGCATCGTCTCATCGCCCACGCCGTCAAAGGGTCGACTCAGAGTCGGGCTGAAATACACCCCGGCAGGCAGCAACTCGCCCGCCGAAAGGCTGATCCACTCACCCTTCGAATCGACCTCCGTGCTGTCATCCTTGCGGAAAATCATAATAACCATATAGCGCAGGTGGCGTCCCTCGTCGCGCGGGTCATTCACGATAGCCAGACGCGAATACGTATCATTGCCCTTCGCCAGCGCCTGCGCCTCGTGCACCATAGACTCCAACTGATCCACCGCCGACGTCATACTGCGCCCCTTGCCGGGATCTCGCAGAATGGAGCTCGCCAGCGTCATCATGATCCCCATGATGAGGATGACCACAAGGAGCTCGATGAGCGTGAACCCCCTGAGCAAATTAGCGCGACACGTTTTCATAGACACTCGGTGCGTTATACGGATGCAACGCGACATTATAAATACCACGTTTACCCTCGCGCTTCAACCTTTTTTTGAAGCGCAGCCCCGCGCGAACCCGTTTTTTTTCTTTTTAGGTTGACCTTTTGCATGTTTTACGTTAGTAAGGGTGCGTCATGACATGGTTTGAATCGATCATCATGGGTATCGTAGAGGGTTTGACCGAATTCCTTCCTGTCAGCTCAACCGGGCACCTCATCGTCACCCGCTACCTGCTGCAACTCGGCGAAAGCGACACACTCAAAGCCTTCGAAGTCTGCATCCAAGGCGGTGCCATTCTGGCCGTGTTGGGCCTCTACCGCAAGCGCGTCGGCGAGATGTTCGCCGGGCTGAGCGGCAAATCCGCCGACGGACGCCGCCTGCTCATCAACCTCATCTTGGGCTTCCTGCCCGCCGCCGTCCTCGGCCTCCTCTTCGACGACTACATCAAACAGTACCTCTTCAACGAGAAAACCGTCATGATCACATGGGCCCTGGGCGGCCTCGTCATCCTGCTCTACAGCCGCCACCGCGCGAAACTCGGGCGAGAAGCCTACTTCGGCGGCAAACCCCTCGAACAACTCAGCCCCGGAGGCGCCTTGGGCATCGGCTTCATGCAGTGCATCGCCATGTGCCCCGGCACCAGCCGCAGCCTCATGA
The DNA here is from genome assembly GCF_944389695.1 of Candidatus Parakkermansia intestinigallinarum. NCBI lineage: Bacteria > Pseudomonadati > Verrucomicrobiota > Verrucomicrobiia > Verrucomicrobiales > Akkermansiaceae > Candidatus Parakkermansia > Candidatus Parakkermansia intestinigallinarum. Next base: position 6,832 of record NZ_CALXNG010000020.1, on the reverse strand, counting down.
CCATGCTGGGCGGGCTCAGCGTCGGCCTGAGCATGGCCGCCGCCGTTGAATTCAGCTTCCTGCTCGGCCTCATCACCCTCGGAGCCGCCACCTGCTACGACGCCGTCAAACACGGACAGGACATGATCGAGCAACTCGGCTGGCAGCCCATCATCATCGGCACCGTCGTCGCTTGGATCAGCGCCGTCATCTCCGTGCGCTGGATGGTCGGCTACCTCAACCGCCACGGCCTCGCCTTCTTCGGCTGGTACCGTCTGGCCGCCGCCGCCGTCATGCTCATCCTCATCTGCAAGGGCCTCTCCTTCGACGCGGAAGACGAAGACCCCGCCCCCGACCAACCGGCACAGGCAGCCATCGCCCCCGCCGATCCGGCCTGACCCGAAACGCCGCTTCCCCCGTCACCGTCAGTTCAGAAACATCGGCTTTCCCCCTCCTCGGTCAGCACCGCAACACCGACCCGATCACGCATCGGCCGCCCCTCTCCGAGATAAAGCTTTTCAAAACGCGACAAAAGAGTAAAATAAACGTCGTAACATGACCCTTCGCCGCCAGCTCCTGCGCTACCTCGTCAACCCCGTCGCCGACAACCTCCTCGCTTGGTTCATGCCCAAATGGCGTCGGCGCGGCAGCGAAGCCCTCAGCGCCCTGCGTCGCTACATCAACTACTACCGTCCCCACATCGAAGCCGACAAACTCCGAGAAAACGAAACCTACCGCAAAGACCTCGCAGAAGCCCTCACCCTGTGGGACAAAGCCGAAACCGAGCGCCTCTCCGCCCTCATCCTCGAAGGCCCCTGCAGCGAACAAAAAGGCTTCAAACGCAACCCCTTTGCCGAAGCCATCGAATCCCTCTTCGTCATCCTAGCCATCTTCTTGGGCATCCGTACCTACTTTGCACAGCCCTTCCGCATTCCGACAGGCTCCATGCAGCCCACCCTCAACGGCATCATCATCCACCCCACAGACGACAGCCCCGGCATCGCGCGGCGCGCATGGGATGCCGTCACCCTGGGCAGCTCCTACATCAACGCCGTCGCCGAGAACAAAAAAGCCATCAAAAACATCCGCCAGCAAAGCAAATGGATCCTCTTCACCGAAACCGTCATCACCTTTGACGACGGCAGCGAACTGGCCGTCCCCTGTGCCGAAGGAGCCGTCTACGAATACCTGAGACAGAAAGGCAAATACATCGTCGACCCCTTCATCACCCACCTCGACCCGGCCAAACAACGCGAATTGGAAGCCAAAGGCTGCCTCATCGACCTCAAACACTGCACCATCTCCGTCCCGTACCAACCCGGCGAAACCATCATGCAAGCGCGCATCGACGCCGGAGACATGGTCGTCGTCAACCGCATGGCCTACCACTTCCGCCGCCCCGAGCGCGGCGAAACCTTCGTCTTTGACACCCGCGGCATCAACACCCGCGGCGTGAGCAGCATGACCGAGCAAAGCGCCGGCACCCACTACATCAAACGCCTCTGCGGCCTGCCCGGCGACACCCTCAGCATCGACACACCGCAGCTGCTCATCAACGGCCAACCCGCCACCGAAGCCGGCATCAGCCGCGTCGCCGCCTGCCAACCGCCCTACAACAACGTCGGCTACAACCCCGCCGACAACAACGGGCGCATCCCCTACCTCGGCCGGGGAGACAGCAAAACCCTCCAAAACACCCAAGACCCCAACCTCCGCGAATACGCCGCCCTCGGTGACAACACCGTCAACTCCCTCGACTCGCGCTACTGGGGCCCCGTCAGACAATACAACATCATCGGACCGGCCGCCTTCACCCTCTGGCCCTTCAGCACCCACTGGGGCAACATCGACTAAGCCCGCCGCCCCAACAGCCCACCCCACCCCGGCAACACCGGAACGCAACATGGCCGAGTCAGAAACCATCACGCGCAACGCCAAATCAAACCTCGCCTTCACCCTCATGAACCTGCCGGTGGAGAAGCGGATACGCATGGCGCAATTCTACGCCTTTTGCCGACTCATCGACGACATCGTCGACGAACCCGGCATGACCCCCGACATCAGACACGCCGCCCTCGACCGCTGGCGCGACCTCATCACCGGCAAAGCCCAAGCCTCAGAAGGCATCGAAAGCGAAATCGTCGACCTCGTCACCCAACTTCGGCTCGACACCGCCCCCATGCTCGAACTCATCGAAGGCTGCCGCTGCGACATCAACCCCGTACAACCCGCGACCCGCGAAGACCTCCTCGCCTACGCCTACCGCGTCGCCTCCTGCGTCGGCATCACCAGCGCCACCGTCATGGGCGCCAGCAGCCAAGCCAACGACTACGCCATCGCCCTGGGCTACGCCCTGCAACTCGTCAACATCCTGAGAGACATCGCCGAAGACTGGCGGAAACACCGGCGCATCTACCTGCCGGCAGCAGACATGCAACTCTTCGGCGTCACCACCGACGACATCCGGCAGCAAAACTGCAACTACCGCATGCGCACCCTGCTCGCCTACGAAGCCGCCCTCGCCGAAAAATACTTTGCCGAAGCCGAAGACCTCTACCAAAACCTCAACGTCGACGACCGCAACGCCCTCATCCCGGCGCAAGCCATGAGCCTCATCTACCACAACATCCTCGAAAAAATGCGCGACGACGAATACAGAGTCTTCGAGCGGCGATACAGCGTCAACAACTTCCGCAAACTCTGGCTCCTCCTGCGCGCGCGACTGGGCACCGTTGAACTGCCAAGCTTCCCCAGCATCAGCGAATGGAGCTTCTTCAACAACCGCAAAGACAACTGACAAAGCCCGGCGAAACCCTGCCGACACCTCCAACGCCCCCCGGCGGCAGGCAACAACCCTTGACATCTGCGCGATAACAAGGCAGAATGTCCTGCGTTAACACGCGCGAAACAGCAGCCGCCACACACACCACGCCATGAACAGCCTCATCATCCGCAGCGCCCTGATTATCAGCGCATCCACCCTCCTTCTCAACTCCTGCGGCGACGACCGGAGCGAAAAGCCCGACACCGCCCCCGGCAAAAGTAACACCGCCGCCGGCAGCTCGGCCCCCGCCCCCGCCCCCCCGGCAGAACTCAGCAGCGAAACCATCGCCGCCTGGGCAGCCCCCATCCTCAACCTCGACAGCGTCGCGGAACTGATCAGCATCGAACCCGGCCCCCCCGACGCCCGCGGCTACCGATACTGCAAACTCACCTACACCATCAAAGAAAACCGCTACAGCAAAGACTTCGCCCCCGAAGAACTCAACAGCGAGCGGCAACTCATCAACGAATCGGCCAACCGCGCCATGCGCCCCGAATCGCACTACCTCATGCAAATCGGAGCCCCGGCCGAATACATCAAAGACGAAGATCGGCAAGCCAAACCCCTCCCTGAAAACCTGCAACAACAACTCAGCAGCATGACCGAGCTCGCCATGCCCTCCGTCTACACCCTGAGGCACGAAAGCGGCAGCAAACTCGTCATCCCCATCCGATTCCGCGCCGAACAAAACGGCGGAGAGTGGCAACTGAGCGAATTCGCCTTTGACGGCGCCGACCTCACCCGCGAACTCGACTTCAGCAACACCATCCCCCAAAGCAAACTCCCCGAAAACCCCAACATCCTCACCCCCGAATTCATCGAAGCCCGCAAAGCCGAAATCCGAGCCAAAGCCGACACCTTCAACCGCGACATCGCCGCCCTCATCACCGAGCGAGAAACCGCCGCCCGAGCCAGCCTCGTCCAACGCGAAGCAGCCGTTGAAGAAGAAGCCCGCCGGGCCGCCGCCCAAGCCGCGGAAAACCAAGCCCGAGCCGACGAACTCCGTCAAGCCTGCCAAAAAGCCCTCGCCGCCGACACCGTCTACACCGGCGAATGGACGCGCGACAAACGCTTCGGCCAACTCAGCCTGCATATCAGCGAAGTCAGCACCCATGACGACGCCCTGCAATTCTTCGGCGAAATCAGCGACCCGAAAATCCCCGGCAGCAACGTCCACATCGAAGGCCGCTGCGCCTACAGCCGCGACGAAGAAAACCGCTACACCGTCCGCATCACCATCTACGACGGCTTCTACGACCCGAACCAGCCCACCGCAGAAGTCTATGACGCCAAAGACGGCTACATGGAACTCAAACTCGACGACAACGGCAAACTCAGCGGCACCATGAGCTGCGTCGCCTGGCAAGACAACCCGGCCAAAACCTTCAGCATCAACCTGAGCAAAGAAACCCCCGGAAAAAAGCGCAAGTAAAGCCCCTGCCGGCCACCCTCTACCGCCATGCCCAAACCCGTCTTAGGAAAAGGCCTCAGCGCCCTCATCTCACGCAAACCCGAGCACAAAGCCCAGCCAAGCCCCGAAACAAGCGGAGCCCCGGCTGAAGAAAGCGGCGAGCGCATCATCCAGGCAAAAGCCAACGACATCCAAGCCTCCCCCTTTCAACCCCGCCGCAAATTCAGCGACGAACAAATTCGCGAACTTGCAGACTCCATACGCGAACGCGGACTCATCCAACCCCTCATCGTCCGCATCGTCAACGGCAAATACGAACTCATCGCCGGCGAACGACGCCTCCGAGCCATCAAAAGCCTCGGCATCGAAGACGTCTCCGTCGTCATCCACCAAGCCAGCGACCAAGAAGTTGCGGAACTCACCCTCATCGAAAACCTCCAGCGAGAAGACCTCAGCCCCCTCGAAGAAGCCGAGCAATACCGCGTCCTACTCACCCGCTTCAACATGAAGCAGGAAACCATCGCGCGCCACGTCGGCAAATCGCGAGCCCTCATCGCCAACATGGTGCGACTGCTCGAACTCGAAGAAGACGTCAGAGAACTCCTTGAAGAAAGCAAAATCACCGTCGGGCACGCCAAAGTCCTACTCCAACTCAAAGACCCCGCCCGGCAAATCAGCGCCGCCCAACGCGTCGTCAGCCACAGCCTCACCGTAAGGCAAACCGAGCAACTCGTACGCAAAATCCTCAACCCCGAACCCGCCCCGCAGCCCAAAGACACCCAGCTTCCCGAAGCCTACCGTCAAATCTGCAACGAACTCTCGCGCGAATTCGGCACCCGCGTCAACATCGCCCTCAAAGGCAAAAGCAACGGCATCATCGAAATCCCCTACAGCGGCAAAGACGAACTCGAACGCATCCTGCAACTCTGCGGCATCAGCTCCGCCCACCTCAGCTGACCCGGCACACCATGCACCGCCACCTCACCCGGCACCTCACCCGGCACCTCGTCCCCCTGCTTGCGCTCACCCTTCTGAGCCACTGCAACGACAAAAGCCGGCCCCCTGCCCCCATCCCGAGCAGCCTGAGCGAAAGCGACTACTCCGGGCAGCGCGCCTACGAACACTGCCGCGCCCTCTGCGCCCTCGGCCCGAGAACCAGCGGCAGCCCCGCCTACGAACAGCAACTCAGCTACCTTGAACAGCAACTGCAAAAAGCAGGCTGGCAAACCGAGCGACACCACTTCAGCGGCCCGAACGGACTCCCATTCACCAACCTGCGCGCCACACACGGCAACGAACCAAACCGCACCCGTCCCCTACTGCTCAGCTGCCACATCGACACCAAACGCGGCATCCCCAACTTCATCGGAGCCGACGACGGAGCCAGCGCCGCCGCCGCCCTCCTTGAAATCGCCCGCTGCCTCCCGCAGCAACAACCCGGGCGCTGCGGCCAAATCGAACTCCTCTTCTTTGACGGCGAAGAATCCATCGCCCCCCGCATGAGCGACAGCGACGGCCTCTATGGCTCCAAACACGACGTCGCGCGCCGGGCAAACAACCTTCCCCGCTGGCAAATCAACCTCGACATGGTCGGCGGGCGCGACAAAGAAATCGGCGTCCCCCTGGGCGACACCCCTGAAAGCATGCTCATGCAATACGAACTAGCCGTACGCACCCTCAACCTCGACAACCGCCGCTGGAGCATCGCACCGACCAGCTACCTCGACGACCACCGTCCCTATGCAGACGCGGGAGTCGCCACCCTCAACCTCATCGCCCGCTTCCAGCAAGGCGGCTGGTGGCACACCGAACGAGACAACCTCGAGCGCATCTGCCCGGACTCCCTGCACGAAACCGGACTCATCGTTCTGCAACTCATCCGCCAACTCATCCCCTGAAGCAGCGCGCCACGGCGTGCGGCTGCGTGCGTCGGCACAGCCAGGCGGGTGGCTCCGTGCGCCAGCACAAAAAAACCTGCGCGAAGCGCGCACAAAAGACAGCCTGCAAGCTCAGCTTGCCGCGGGTAGGAGTCCGAGGGAGGGGCGCGCAGCCACTCCCTCGGGGGCCGTGAGCGAAGCGAACGGCTGCGGCAGGAGCGCGCAGCAAGCGCGCACACGGCGTGCGGCTGCATGCGAGAGCACAAAAAAGACAGCCTGCAAGCTCAGCTTGCCGCGGGTGGGAGTCCGAGGGAGGGGCGCGCAGCCCCTACCCTCGGGGAGCCGTGAGCGCAGCGAACGGCTGCGGCGGGAGCGCGCAGCAAGCGCGCACACGGGCGGATGGCTGCGTGCGCCAGCACCAAACACCTGCGCGAAGCGCACACGCGCGCGAAGCGCGCAGCCCCACGCCCCGGCAGCCCCCCACAAAAAAACCGAGGGAGAAAGGGAACACCCCCTCCCTCCCCCGGGAAACAAGCGGGAAGCGGAACCCGCACCCACTCACAGCCCTCAGAAGCGCAAGCGGTAACCCACCGACGCATCCACCGAACTGTACTCGCGGTAAAACTCCGCGCTCACATCCGCGAACACGGAACCGCAGCCCTCACCCAGCGGCACCGACACACCCGCGCCCAACTCCACGCCAAACACACCCACCTGCGCCGACTCCACCGCCGCGCGACC
>NZ_CALXNG010000019.1:0-44957 GCF_944389695.1 Candidatus Parakkermansia intestinigallinarum | reverse complement strand
ACGCGTGCTCGTGGAGTGCAGCGGTGGCTCACTCGGTGGTCTGATATGCGGTTTCCACACACTTTGCGCTTGACCCCCAAAAATGGGGCTTTTCAGGGCAAAAACGGCGCTTTTTCGCTATGAGTCGATTACTTCGCAACTCTTTCAGATGAAGCTACTAGCGACAAAAAAGCCCGCCTTCCGAGATGGTGTCGGAAGGCGGGTTATCGGACTAGGGCCGGTGGGGTTCGAACCCACGACCAAAGGATTATGAGTCCTCTGCTCTAACCGCTGAGCTACAGCCCCGCGCAGAGTGTAGCAGAGTTGTTCGGCTATGTAAAGAAGAAAGTGTTTCGGATAATGGGCCCGCGCACGGACAAAAATCCGCACCATAAATCAGACGAGAAAGGGGCATGCGCCGTTGAGCGGACAAAAATGCGCACTATAATTCGTTCATAGCATTGAGGATGAGTAGGCAAGAACTAATGCAGATCATACTCAAGGAGTTTCGGTCATTTCTAAATCGAACGCGTGCGGAATGTCTCCACGGAATGTTTCCGAAACTGCTCGGTGAGTGTGGCGAGATGTGCGGGAACTCATGTTCAGCGCAGGGCGCGGAGCGAGTATGCGGTGTTTCGTACAGAATCATGGAGAGAGTTCCGAAGCCATATCCAACTCAGCTTCAGAAAGATGTGAACAGGGTCAGCCGTTTCGTGAAGCTTGTCAACATGCCGTTGTCGAAATCCGTACGACAGGTGGCTGAGCCGGGCTACATGTGTATGGATGCGTTGCTGTCATGCACGGTGGGTCAACAAGGGTCGGCTCGTTTGTGTGCACGTGGACACGGACGGACATATACAGCGGTTTTTCGATCCATGTTGCCATGCGGAACTATTGCTTTGAAGTCGTTAGACGCGCCATTCTATTCTGTATGATCATGGCGCCGTTTAAAGTATTGGCGGTCAACACGGATAATGGGAGCGAGTTCATGAACTGTAGTGTTATTCCGCGGAATGGGCTTGCATGGGCGGGTGATGTTGTGGTAGTTTTTTGTGTTCTCTGCTCGCTGCGGCGCGGGTGCGCAGTTGCGGTGCGGGGTGTCGATAAAAGAGTTGGAGTCAGATGATGAGACGCGGTGAACGTGAGGTGCGCGATCGGCAGCGCCTGCTGGAGGTGCTGGAGGCATGCGATTGCCTGAGATTGGCGATGGCTGATGTTGATGCTCCCTATATTGTGCCGGTGAATTTCGGCTGGGAGGAGCGCGAGGGGCAGTTATGGCTTTATTTTCACGGCGCACGCGAGGGGCGCAAGGCGGAGCTTCTGGGGCGGAATCCCCACGTGGGCTTTGAGGCGGATTGCTCTCACGAGTTGGTCGAGGGGGCGGTGGCCTGCCGCTATAGTTATCGCTATGCCAGTGTGATTGGCGTGGGGACGGTGCACTTTGCCGAGTCCGATGATGAGAAGCGTCGCGGCTTGAGCCGGATTATGGCGCATTACGCTCCCGGGCGTGTTTTCGAGTTCCCGGAGGCGGCGTTGGCTCGCGTCGCTGTCGGTTGTTTGTGTGTTGAGCGCATCAGTTGCAAGGAGCATGCGTCGTCTGCGGCGGTCGGGGCTTCGCCGGGCTCGGGTTCAAGAGCTTAGGAGGCTGCCGCGCTCTCGAGGCTCTCGAGGCTCTCGAGGCTTTTGCCGCTTGGCAGGGGCATGGAAGCCGTCGCGATGCGGTGGGGAAGAGGCCGGTACGGAAGCCGTCGCAATCGTCGGCAAGAGTCGCGCAGCGTCGGGGCAGTGGGGGGCCTGAGAGGGTGGCGCCTCAGGACGCCTCTGCGTTGTTGTCGGGGCTTTCCGGGTCTTGAGTCTTGGTGTTGGGGAGCGTTTTTGGGCGATTTTTCACGACGGAACGCAGGATGACGACGGACATGACGGAGGAGAAGAGAAAAAAGACCATCGTGATCACCGTCGGCAGCCAGAGATCGGAGAAGCTGTCGCAGAGGTTGTCGTCCGGGTTCTCCGGGGCATAGAGGACGGGGATTTCTTCGCCGACGCTTTTGACGCTGACATTGGAGGCGGTGCGTTCTTGTCCGGTGTAGGTTTTGCCGTCGACGGTGAAGCGGTAGTGCGCTCGCGCCACCCGCCCCGTGCCTCTGCCGCTGTTGCTCCGACTCCACTCGATGCCGGTGACGGTTCCGGTGGTCGCGTGGTAATGCAGGCAGATGTGCCGGAGGTCGATGAGGGATTGGGTGCCGAGGATGCCGGTGACGACGGCGATGACGAGTAAAACCAGAGCGACTGCCGGAGCGATCATCCGGGTTTTGCCTGAGTTAGCGGCGGTGCCTTGCGCGGCAGCGATGGTTTTGCTGATTTCTTCCCGGCTTTGCAGGCTCGCGGCGTCGATGATGCTTTGCACGCGGCGCACGCGGGCGATATCGGGGAAGATGTTCTCTTCCCGTCGCTTGAAGAGGCGGGCGCCCCGTTCGCTCGCAGGGAAGATGATGTCGCCGCTGCCGTCGGGATTTTCGTCAACGGAGAGGTAGGGCAGGGGCCATTCACGGAGGCGGCGCGGGGAGATGAGCAGACAGCGACGGTTGGTGACGGCGGCGGTGAGGCGTGCCCGCCGCCTGCGCAGGAGCCAAGGGCGGAGGAACATGCCGAGTCCGATGGCGACAAAGGGGAGCAGAAACAGGCTGAAGATGCCTTTGACCGAGGCGGGCATGCCTGACTCCGAGAAGTCCAGCAGACCTGCTTTGTAGGCGAATGCCAGACAGAAGGCGAGGATGACGAGGCCTTTGATGAGGCACTGCGCGTTGCCGAGGAGGTTGAGGCGAGGAAGGGGTTTGCCGGCCCAGAGAAGGGTCTCGTCTTGTGCGAGGCTTTGTTGCAGCTGCTCGCGCTCGTCGCGGCTGAGGCTTTCTTCGATTTCGGGCTCGTTCATGGTTGTTCCGAGGGAGAGGGGCGTGGTTTCCGAGGCCAAACGGGGGGAGAGAGGCGGCAGGGAAAAAGGGAAGCTTTTGTTTTTCCGCGAGGGAGTGTAGCAGGTTTCGTTCCGGGTGTCAAATGCGGTGCGGCGGCGGGGCTCGGCTTTTTCGCCGAGCCGGGGTAATGCGGTGCGGGGAATGGCCTGCTCCCCCCCATGTTCGCTCCCGCCTTGTTGCATGCCTTTTGGGCATGGCTGATGATACGGAAGAAGTATTGGCAATGTGCGGCCGTCGGGTGTAGAATGACATCAGGGCAGGGGAGGGGTTACGCCTTCGCCTGCTTACAGGACGCTGAGAGGTGCTCTCGCGCAGCTGCCGCCGTCGATCGCTGTCGACGGGACGGCGCTTGAGCTGTTCGGGTTGTGCATCTCGGTGATCCGCCCTAAAAAACGTGATTACTGTGATCTGCATATGAATCTGATAAAATCGTCTTTTTTGTGTCTCGGGCTCGGATGCCTGAGCGCCGCCTGCAGTCCCGAAGACGGCGGTGCCGCGTCGGCTGCATCCGCTCCGTTCACGGCGAGCGGCGAGCCGCGAACCGTTGTTGTGTATTTCTCTTGCTCGGGCAACACGGCGAAGCTCGCTGAGCGCATCGCCGAGGTGACGGGAGGCCGTACTTGGCGCATCGAGGCCGAACAGCCGTACACGGCGGCAGACCTCGACTACGAGGTGGCCGATTCTCGAGCGAATCGCGAGCAGCAGGATGCAGCCTCGCGCCCCGCCATCAAGGGGCATTGCAAAGACCTGGCTGCGGCGCAAGTCGTTTTCATCGGCTATCCGATTTGGTGGGGTGAAGCTCCGCGCGTCATCTCGACCTTTTTGGAGCAGCATGATCTCGGCGGTAAAATCGTCGTGCCTTTCTGCACGTCGGGCTCAAGTCCGCTGGGGGAAAGCGATGTGCATTTGCACGCGCTGGCGCCCGACGCCCAATGGAAGCCCGGCAAGCGGCTCAGCGCGCACGAATCGCTTCGCGCGCTCAAGCTGTGGATTGAGGGGTTGGAGCTGCCTGCCGCGCAGCGCTGAGCACCCGCGTTTGTTCTCTCTTTCAGAATCATCTCATCTTAAACATATTTGAATTATTATGGACTCTTATTACAGTTTCGATCATTTTGTTCCCACCCGTTTTCTGTTCGGGGCGGGCAAGCTTGGCGCACTCGGCGATCAGAGCATGCCCGGTCGCAAGGCTCTTGTGGTTATATCAAACGGCCGTTCGACGCGAGCCTACGGGTATCTCGATCGCACGCTGGCTGAGTTGAAGCGCGCCGGTGTGGAATCCGTGGTCTATGACGGCATTGAGCCGAACCCCACGGTGGAGAATGTGAACGGCGGTGCGGCCGTCGCGAAGCGCGAGGGCTGCGATTTCCTCGTGGCTCTCGGGGGCGGCAGTGTGATGGATGCCGGCAAGGGGATTGCGCTGATGGCGACCAATTCCGGCGAGCTGTGGGACTACGTGCCCGTGGGATCCGGCAAGGCGCAGGCGCCGCGCGTGGCGCCATTGCCCATGATCGCGGTGACGACGACGGCGGGCACCGGCTCGGAGGCTGATGCATCCGGCGTCATCACGAAGCTTGATACCTTTGAAAAGGCCTTTATCAGCCATCCGTCGCTTTTCCCCCGGCTCTCGATTATTGATCCGGAGTTGATGACCAGTGTCCCGCCGCATTTGACGGCTTTTCAGGGCTTTGACGCGCTCTTCCACAGTGTGGAGGGGTACATCGCCAAGGGAGCGAACCTCATGAGTGATATGTTTGCGCTGGAGGCCGTGCGGCACCTCGCGGCTTGCCTGCCGCGCGCGGTGAAGGACGGCAGCGACCTTGAGGCTCGCACGCGCGTTGCTCTGGGCAATACGCTGTCGGGCTTTGTCATGTGCCTGACGCTGATTACCAGCGAGCACGGTATGGAGCACGCTCTTTCTGCCTATCACCCGAATCTTCCGCACGGCGCGGGCTTGATCATGATCAGCAAGGCTTATTATGAGTTCTTCGTGAGCCATCACGCCTGCGACGATCGCTTCGTGCGCCTCGCGCAGGCCCTGGGCATGCCGGAGGCGGACAAGGCGGAGGACTTCATCACGGCGTTGGTGCGTCTGCAAGAGGCCTGCGGTGTGGCCGATTTGAAGATGTCCGACTACGGGATTTGCCGCAGCGAGTTCCCGAACTTCGTGCACAATGCGCGGGAGGTCATGGGTGTGATGTTCACCAGCGACCGCGTCGCGATGAGCGATGAGGACGTGCTTGAGGTGTACGAGAAGTCTTGGAAGTAAGCCGCCCGAATTTCAGAGCGGCACGCGGCGGGGGTAACCCGGCTGCGTGCCGCTTTTCGTTGTGGGGCAGGGGCCGTGAGGGAACGGTGTTGAGGGCTGCGCGTGAAGGCGGCCTGAGAAGGAGGCCTCAGCGCAGCCAAGCGAGAAATTCCTTGTTGCCTTCCATGCCCTTGATGGGGGAATCGGCCACGCCCATCCATTCGCGGTGGAGTTCTTCGGTGACGAAGAGGCGTATTTTCTCGACGGCTCGCCGATGGAGGGCGGGGTCGCGGACGATGCCGCCGGGGCCGATGTCTTCGGGCTGTAGTTCAAACTGCGGCTTGATGAGCACCAGCATGTCGCCGCCCTCCTCCAGACAGTCGTAGGCAGCGGGCAGGATTTTGGTCAGCGAGATGAAGGAGACATCGCTGACGATGAGCTGCACTTTTTCACCCAGATCGGCCGGGGTCATGTACCGCGCGTTGAATTGCTCCTTGACGATGACGCGCGGATCGCTCCGCAGCTTCCAGACCAGCTGGTTCGTCCCTACGTCGACGGCGTGTACGCGCAGGGCGCCGTTCTGCAACAGGCAGTCGGTGAAGCCGCCCGTCGACGAGCCGATGTCGAGGCAAATTTTCCCCTCGGCCTTGACGGGAAAGGCTTGGAGGGCTCCCTCGAGCTTGAGTCCGCCGCGGCTGACGTACTTGGGTCGATTCTTGACGGTGAGGGGCAGGGCGTCATCGACTTTTGTTCCGGGCTTCGTGACGGGCTGGTCCTTGACCAGCACTTCACCGGCCAGAATGAGCCGCTGCGCCTGCTCCCGCGAGTCCACCAGACCGCGAGAGACGAGCAAAAGGTCCAGTCTCTGCTTGGGCATATCGGTTCCGAATGCAGTGCTGCGTCAGCGCGTTCTAAGGCCGCGGTTCTGCCCGGGCATGAGGACGCGCTTGCGGGGGGTGCTCTGCTGCGGCCTCGTGGTGGCGCCCGAGCGGCTGCTCACCGTGGCATAGCGCGTGTTGGTGCTCGGCTTCGGCTGTGTCGTGACCGTTGAAGCGGCGGGGCGCACGGGGTTCTCGGCTTTTGTCTGATTCTGGCTCACCGATGAGGGGGTGGGCTTCTTGGTGAGGGCCGGCTGTTGGGGCTGCGCAGGCTGCGGCGCGGGGGTGATTTGAGGTTGATTCTGGCCGGTGGTCGCAGGCGCGGATGTCGGGCGAGGGGCGATGCGCTCCGGAGCGACGTCGCGAGCTGCGGGTTTGGCGGCGGGTGCCGCAGGCTTTGCCGCTTGGGGGGCGGGCCTGTTGATGTAGCTGACGCGGGCATTGCCCGTGCTGACGTCCATCTGCGTTGTATCGCAGGCCGTCAGCGCCAACAGAGAAAGCAAGGAAAGGCTGAGGATTTTCATGAGGAGGGAGGGGAATGGGGGTTATGTGTTATTGTATCAGGGACGGAAAGAGCAGGGCGGTGCAAGACGTCCAGCCCGAGAGGGTCGAAAAGATGAGAAAGGCGCCCGAGACGAGGCGCACGGCATCGCGGCCGAGCCGCGTTTGTTCTTCATTCGGCGCCGGAGCCAAGCTTGCCATGAGGATCCAGAGCGAGGCCATCCAGAGCAGCAGATTGAAGGTTTGATACGCGGCGCCCAAAAAGGGCTCGGAGTACTCGGGGCCGAGGTTGTTGAGGACGTAGAAGGCGACCTGCGGAACAATGGCCAGAATGGCAAATTCGGGCCGCAGTCCGCCGCAGCCCCGCATGGTGTAAAGCCGCAGCCAGACGAGGGTCCAGCAGGCAAGAGCCAACACGGAGCCGATGGCGAGGGCGGCAGACGAGCCGAAAAAGCCGCTGATGGTCGTGCCGGCGTTGAGCAGCATGACCACCGGCAGCAGCAGGTAGAGGTACAGGCGTCGATTCATGCGAGCGATCAGCCGAGCCATTTCCAGGTGATGGGCACCTCGATATCCGGATGCAGGCTTCGCATCGCGGGGCTGCCCAGAGCGCAGTCCTCAAGAGCTTGGCGGTGGGGCGTGTCGGCCGGCAGCGGCACGCAGATTTCCGTCTCGATGCGGGCGATGCGGCGAGGATTGGCGCTCATGACCTTGCTGACTTCAATGCTCAGCCCGGAGAGGTCGAGCCCCTTTTGTTCAGCGTAGATGCCCATGATGGTCGTCATGCAGGCTGCCATGGCGGAGCACATCAAATCCGTTGGTGAAAAAGACTCGCCTTTGCCGTGATTGTCGACGGGAGCGTCGGTGAAAATCGTTGTGCCGGAAGGTTCATGCTGCAAGGCGCAGTGCAGCCCGCCCTGATATGTTATCTTACACTTGACCATGAGTTCATCATAGCGCAGCAATGCCCGCGCGTCAAGACGCGATTCGCGCCGATCTGCGTCACGGTGAATGAACAGCTGCCGATCGCACTGCGATTCGAACTCTTTGTACCGCGCCTACCGCTGCGACGGCGGTCGCTGCGTCGTGTTTTCAATCTCGTGCGCCTTGCGCGCGACCGTTCGGTGCGGCGCCGTGACGTGACCACGTCGCGCAGACGCACGGGGCGCGTGCCGCAGCGCTTCCTGAGGTGCACAAGAATACTCTCAGGCGCGCCGAACCCCTCCGCCGCCATACGGCGATGGTTCGGCAGCCCATTGCCTCGCCATAGGGAAGCGGAAAGACGCTTTGTTCTGACTTCGCATAATGCATGTAATGCAAAATAGCCGTCAATTCATACGGTGTCGGACTTTTACCTTGATTTGCTTCGGGGGTATGGTAGAATAGCCCCGCGTATGAGTATGGTAACCGCAGAGCATTTGCACAAAGTGTTCGGGCGCTTTGTCGCCGTCTGTGATGCCTCGTTTAGCATTGAGAAAGGCGAGATTGTCGGCTTTCTCGGACCGAACGGAGCCGGCAAGACCACGACCATGAAAATGCTCACCGGCTACATGCCCCCGACGGCCGGCACGGCCAGCATTGCCGGCTACGACATTCTGGACCACCCCCTCGACGCGCGGCGGCACATGGGCTACATGCCGGAAAGCGTTCCGCTCTACGACGATATGCGCGTCTACGACTATCTCGACTACCGCGCACGGCTCAAGGGTATTCACTCGGCGGACGTGTGGCAGCAGGTCGGCAACGCTATTGATCGCTGCGGGCTTGAGCCGAAGCGCCGCAGCATGATCAGCACCCTCTCCAAGGGCTACAGGCAGCGCGTCGGCTTGGCGGATGCGCTGCTCGGCAAGCCGGATCTGCTCATTCTCGATGAACCGACGAACGGACTGGACCCGAACCAGATTCGCCAGATACGCGAGCTGATTCGCTCCTTGGCCAATGAGCACACCGTCATCCTCTCCACTCACATCCTCAGCGAGGTTGAGATGATTTGCAACAAAGTCATCATCATCGAACAAGGCCGCATCAAAGCTGCTGACACACCCGCCAATCTGACGGCGAATCTCCGGGCGGCCGGACGCGTTTCCATCGAGTTCAAGGGAGCGCTTGAGCCGGTGGTCAAAGCGCTGGAGTCCCTGCCCCCGGTCAAGAAAGTAATCCACGAATCGACGCTTCCCGGCGGCTGGGAGCGCCTGCTCGTCAGGGCCGAACCCGGCACGGACACGCGCGAAAAGGCAGCGGCCATTGTCACGGGCCTCGGATATCCGATACGCCACGTCTACCGCCACATCCCCAGCCTCGAAGACGTCTTCGTTGAAATGACGCGACACGACTGAGCCTTGTCCGGCAGAAACTCCTGCCCTATCCCTTCCCCTTCTCTCCCCCCTTCTCCGCAACAATCACATGGCAACCGAAGAGAACCCTCGCCAAACAACCGCCACTGATTCCTCGCCGTCTTTTGCGGCGAGATGCCGCTCCTGCGTGCGCGCCGCCCTCGGCAACACCGCCGGCTCCGCCTTCAGTTATCTGCGAACCCTGCGCGTGATTTACGGCAAAGAGCTCAAGAGTTTTCTCTGCACGCCCTTCGGCTGGGTCATCCTCGCCTGCACGATGGGTCTTCAGGGCTTCTGGCTGCAAACCGTGCTGCAAATCATGAGCAATGCGACCGGTGACAGCGTGATGTATTACATGCTCAACAGCGTCTACTTCTGGTTTTACTTCATCTTCATCTTCGCGCTCATCACCATGCGGAGCTTTGCCGAAGAGGAGCGCATGGGCACGCTGGAGGGCCTGCTGACCGCGCCGGTGACGACGACGCAAATTGTTCTCGGCAAATATTTAGCTGCATACACCTTCTACCTCATCCTCTGGGTGCCCATGATGCTCTACCCCTGGATGAGCCACCTCGGCAACGTCTACACCAGCATCAAGTACGGCATCACCCCCGAAGGCGTCATCGAGTACCGCCTCTCCGACTGGTTCGGCGGTTTCTCGATTCTCGCACTCACCGGTCTCTTCTTTACGGCATTGGGCATGGCCTGCTCGGCGATGACGCGCAGCCAGATCATTGCAGGCATCCTTTGCTCCTGCATGATGATCAGCTATTACTTCCTCGGCCGCTTCACCGAGCTCTGGGGAGAGTTCCCCGCGGCGCCGATTTTCCACTACCTCTCGTGCACGGAGCATGTCGGCGACTTCTCGAGAGGCTTGGTGGATACGCGCCCCGTCGTCCTCTATGTCACCTTGGCCCTTCTGACGCTCTCCGTCACCCGGCGCATCGTCGACTACCGCCGCTGGCGGCGATGAGATGACACGCATCGCCCCTGAGCCCTTCGGTTCATCATACCCCCCTTCCCTCCCCGAACATACAACATGAGCAACAGCGATTTCAAAGGCCATCCCGAAGCTCGGCGCGTCAGAAGAAGCCCTCTCGCGTGGATCAACCTCGTTCTGCTAGTCATCATCGTCATCGCCTGCAATTACATCAGCGAGCGCGAGTACGTGCGCCACGACCTGACGGAGGACGAGCGCTTCACGATCTCGGAGCGAACGATCAACACGCTTTCCAGCGAGCGCGTCCAGTCGCGGGAAACCCCGGTTCGCATCATTTTCGCCTTCAAGCAATCGACGCCCAACTATGCGCGGATGCGCGCGCTGCTGGAGGAATACGAGCGCTACGGAAAGGGCAAGATCGAGGTCGAGTACTTCGACCCCATCCGCCAGCCCAACCGCGCCCGAGAAATCTCTCAGATCTACAACACGCAATTCAAGCAGGATCTCTGCGTCATTGACGCGCGTCCCAACCCCAGCGAACCGCTCATGACCTTCTCGACCGAAGCGAGCGAGAGTCGGCACGTGCGCATCTGCCCCGGGGCCACCTTCATTCGCTACGAGGTTCTCCCCGACGGCTCGCGCCGCGCGGTCGCGCTGATGATGGATGAAGTTGTCTGCTCATCGCTGACCAAGGCCATTGAGGGCGACATGCGAACCATGTATGTCATCGAGGGCAAGGGCGGTGTTTCGCGCGACGATACGGCATTGCTCGAGCTGCTCGGGCAGATCAACGGCTCGCTCAACATCGGCCTGAAACCGCTCTCGCTGCACAACCTGAGCGCCATACCCGAGGATGCCGAGGGTCTCCTCATCGTCTCGCCGCAGACTGATTTCACCGAGGATGAGATCAACCTGCTCAAGGACTACTGGAACAATCGCGGCGGCCGCAACTCGATCTTCATCGCGCTGAACCCTCTTCAGACGAACCTGCCCCACCTCTACCGCTTCATCCGCGAACAGGGCATCCGCCCGAATGCGGACAACGTCATGCTGCGCGAAAGCAATCGGCCGCAGTATGACATCTCGGCCGTTTTCCCGAAAAGCCTCAACTGCGCCCGCAGCTTCTGGAACGGGACGACGCACGTCGACGGCCTGACGATGTCCCTCTCGCTCGAGCACGGCGATGAAGATCTGGCCGCTCTGCGCCGATTGAGCATCTACCCGCTGCTGATGACGACGCCCGAATACTACGGCGAAACGCGGACGGGCCGCGAGGCTGCTTTCGACCCGAGCGAGGACATCGAGGGTCCCCTCTGCATCGCAGCTGCCGTCACCAAAGGCCGTCCGCAGGATCCGAACAACCTCAATACCCTCATCGTCATCGGCAACACGGACATGCTCAAGCTTGAAAATGCCCGCGCCGAGCAGCGCGATTACCTGCGCACCATCTGGGCTTGGATGAGTGATCGCCCCGAGTACGCCGGCAAGAGCTCGAATCAGGATCTGAGCATCAAAATTGACCTCAATCGCCATTCGCGCAGCGCCATCGAGTTCCTGACGCTCATCTTCATGCCCGGCGCCGCGCTCCTCATCGCCTTCTTCATCTGGAACACGCGCCGCCATTGACACCTGTCGCTTCACCACCACTCCGCATCCGTCTATGAAAGCCCTCTCGACCATCTTCCTCTCCGTGCTGGCAGCCTTCATGCTTGCCTGCGCGGTTGTGCTGACGATCGACGGGAATCTGGCGCGCATTCTCGGTTGGTATCGCTTTGAGCCCGGGCGCCCGCTCTTCTCGGATGCCAACATGGAGCGCATCGACGAGGTGAACTGGATGCGCATCTCCGACCTGCACGATCGCATTGAATGCGAGCGAGACAAAAACGGCGTCTGGTGGATCATCTATCCCTTCCGCGACCGCATGTCCGAGCAGGCGGCCTACGGCATCCTGAACTTCACCGCGCAGGCTCGGCTCGTCGATACCCTGCCCCTTTCCGTCAGCACGGATAAGGAGCGCGCCCGCGAGTTCGGCGTTGAGACATCGCCCATCCACGTCACGCTCAAAGTCCCCACCGACGAGAGCCACCACACCACCGTGGCGCGTTACACCCTCGGCAACGAGTCCCCGTGGTATGAAAGCGTCGGCGACGGTCAGACCGTCGTGCGAACGAACTACCTCAGCACGGATTTTTACAGTGATGACAAGCGCATCCACGTCGTCACCGGCAACCTGCGCTCCGTCTTTCAGAACGGCCTGTACGCGCTGCGGGATCCCAAACCCCTGCACTTTCATCCGCAGCAACTGCGGAGGTTGACGATTGCACGCCCGTCTCACCCCGGCGAAGCCCCTCTGAGCTTGGAGCGCTCGGATGCCAAGGCCGCATGGCGCATCACCGGCCCCATCCGTGCGGCCGCCGATCAGCCCAAGGTGGACAAGCTCATCAGCAGCTTGGCCTCTCTCACGGCGCTGAAGGTCGATGACGAGAGCGCCGTCGAGCTCCCCGAAACGCCGGAGTACTGCATCGAGCTTGAATCCGAGGGCTCCGAAGAGAGCCCGAAGCTCTTGATTTATCCCTCTTTCACCTCGCCCTCCGATGAGCGCCAGCTCTGCTACGCGAAAGTGACAGACCGTCCGGTCGTCTTTACGCTGCAGGCGAGGCGCGCCATCAAGAAGGTGCCGGCCTACGCCGACATCATCACGGCGGTGACCAGCGTGCCCGTCCTGCCGGAGCAGGAGATGGCGGGGCTGCTTTCCGGAAGCGGCATAGTCTACATCGACGAGCTGCCTCTACAGCTGGACAGTCTGCGCTCCCTGCTCTTTGCGGACAAGGTCGACGTCAAAGACATCAGCCGCATCATGCTGATCTCCGGCTTCAGCAGCGCCCCGCTCTTCCTCAGGCAGATACCCGGCAATGCCGAGAGCGGCGTGCAGGACGTCTGGCTGTACTCGGCCGAAGGGCAGCGCGAGGCTGAGGCGGATCCGACCAAGGTCAAACAACTGGCGATCGGATTGAGCTCGATTCCGGTCGAACGCGTGCTCAAAGACATCGGCCCCGGCGAAGATGCGGGCGCCGCCATGAGAAGCTTTGAGCTCGACAGGCCCGATTACACACTCGTCATGGTTCCGACGCCCTGTGCGCTGCGCGCCACGCTCTTCGGGCAGGACATGCCGCTGCTTCGCGATCGCTCCCCCCGCACCTTCCTCATCAAACGCCGCATCGACCCGGAGACGCAGCGCAGCATGTGGGTCGGCATGGAGGAAGGCGGCAACAAAATCTGCGAGCTCAGCACGGCTCTCACCCGCCAGCTTTCGACGCGCAGCACGTACTGGGCGAGTCGAAGCCTCTTCCACTTCCCCATCTCGGCTCTGCAACATCTCACGCTCAGCGACGGCACGGCCACCCTCGAGCTGCAGTATGATTACATCGGCGATTCGTGGAGCGGCAACGTGAACGGGCAAGACGTCTCGCCTCAGATCAACCCCCACCGCTCGACCTTTTACCTGCGCCAAGTTCAACATCTTCAGGTCGATAGCTGGCTGGAGCGAGGGGACCCCGATGCCATCAAAGCGCTCCTGAAGCCGGCTTTCACCGTGACGCTGGATCTGGAGATGACCGACTATTCGTCGGCCGAGGCCGTCGTCATCGAGCAGGCGGACGACGTGAGCAGTTCCGGCATGCCGCTTGACGCGGGGACAATGACCAACAAAGAGCTGGCGCAAGAGATGCTCACCGAGAAGGGCGAGACGGACGAAGCCATGCGGCGCCTCGCCATGGATGAGCTGCCCGTCATCAAAAAAACGTATACTCTGGAGATCGCCCCCTCAGGTGCCGACTTCTTCTACGGGCGCATCCGCGAGACGGGAGAACTCTTCATCCTCAACAGCAAAATCGGCAATGCCCTGCTGAGTGCCGGTCTGCTTGACCCGTGACACATTCGCCCCTCCCTTCACCGCCTTCCCTGAATAATTCCGAACACCGATAACACTAACATCAATCCGAGCATCTATGATAAAAGAAATCCTGACTCTGGCAGCAGCCGCCACCGCTGTCTGCTCCCTTCCTCTCAACGCCGCAGAGCCTCCCAAGCCCTGCGGAGCCGTCCCGACGAAGCAGCAAGTAGACTGGTTGCGCATGGAGTGGTATGCCTTCGTGCACTTCGGGCTCAACACCTACACCAACCGCGAGTGGGGCTACGGTGATGAGAAGCCCGACCTCTTCAAACCCGGCCATTTTGATGCCGATGCCATTGTTTCGACCTTCAAAAAGGCCGGTATGACGGGCATGATTTATACGGCCAAACACCACGACGGTTGGTGCGCCTGGCCCACTAAAACCACGGAGCACAACATTACCAAATCCCCGTGGAAGGACGGCAAGGGCGATGTTGTCAAAGAGTTTGCTCAGGCCTGCAAGAAGCACGGCATTAAATTCGGCACGTATCTCTCGCCTTGGGATCGCAACTGCGCGGAGTACGGACGCAAAGGCTACCTGAAGGTTTACTACGCGCAGATTCGCGAGCTGCTGACCAATTATGGTCCCATCTTCGAGATCTGGTTTGACGGCGCCAACGGGGGTGACGGCTTCTACGGCGGCGCACGCGAGAAGCGCAACATCGGCAATGCGGACAAGTATTACAACTTTGAGGAAGTCGTGCGCATCATTCGCTCCATCCAGCCGGATTGCATCATCTGGGGTGCCGGCGGCCACGGCGACGTCACGTGGGGCGGTTCGGAGAAGGGCCACGTGCGCCTGCCTCTCTGGAACCCCACCAACATGGGCAAAAAGAACGAGAAGTGGATTTCCCTCGAAGGTGATACACCCATCAACCACGCCGGCTGGTTCTGGCATCCCGGCCAGTCCAGCAAGGTGAAGTCGCCTGAGGTGCTCATGCAGGTCTACCTCGACAGCGTGGGGCGCGGCGCCAACCTCATTCTCAACGTGGCACCCGACCGCGACGGTCGGCTTGACCCGGCGGACGTCGCCTCGCTGCTGAAGTTCGGCGAAAATCGTCGTCGTCTGATTTCCAATGACTATGCCCTCGGCGGCAAGGTCGAGGCCAGCGAGGTTCGCGGCAATGACAAGCGCTTCGGCGGGGACAAGCTCACCGACGGCGACATCGAATCCTACTGGTGCCCGAACGACGGCACGACGAGCGGCGAGCTTGTCGTCACGCTCGATAAGCCCGTGACCTTCGACGTCGTGCGCATCCGCGAGCAGATTCGCCTCGGCCAGCGCGTGAAGGACTACCGCATCGAAGCCTTCGTCGACGGCGAGTGGAAGGTCGTTGACCCCGGCGCCAAGGAGCTCATGGCGAATCAGCAAGGCAAGCCCGACAAGGACAAGCTGACGGCGCCGCAAAAGACCATCGGCAATCAGGCGCTGCGCCGCCTCGACGCACCCGTGACGACCGATCGCGTCAAACTCGTCATCACGGATGCCCGCGCCTGCCCCTGCATCTCGGAGCTCTCCCTGTTGCGCATGCCGCGGGAAATCAAGGCCCCGACCATCAGCCGCAAGGGGGCGGAGGTCAGCATCGAATCTCTCGAGGGCTATGAGATCATCTACACCACGGACGGCTCGGAACCCACCGTCAAGTCCAAGGTCTTTGACGGCAGCCTCAAGGCTCCGCGCACCTGCACCATCAAGGCGGCTTATCGCGACACCAAGGACGGTGAAATCGGCTCGACCGGTGCTGTCAGCTTCGGCGAAGCCAAGGTCGGTTGGAAGTCCAAGACGGGCGAAGACGCCATTGACGATAATCCCAACACTTTCTGGAAGGGCGAGAAGGCCGGAGACAGCATGGTCATTGATCTCGGTCGCACGACCACGATTAACGCCTTCTCTTACCTGCCGCGTCAGGACGGCAAGTTCGAGGGTATGACCGATCAGTACGTCTTTGCCGTCAGCGCCGACGGCGAGAGTTGGCGGAAGGTGGCCGAGGGCGAGTTCTCCAACCTGCGGGCCAATCCCATCGAACTCAAGGTCGACCTCGACAAGAGAGTCAAGGCTCGCTACGTGCGCTTCACGGGCAAACGAGCCCTTGAGGGCCAGGGCGTGACGGCGGCGGAAATCAACGTCTTCTCGCCGGAGGGGAAAGCCTCGAGCGGCAAGAAGGCCAAGAAGGCCAAGAAGAGCAAGAAAAGCCGCCGCAACAAGTAAACATCGCAGCTCGGATACCCCATCCCATGGCTACCTGGCTTTGGCAGAAGAGCGTATCCCGCGAGCATGAAAGCCTCTGGCAGGAGCGCCTCGCCGCCCTGCCGGGGCTTGTCTTCTCTGAGGGATTCAACGCAAGCCGACTGAGCATCAGCGTTTACACGGACAACCTCGAGGAGGCTCTCGTGCTTGAGGCCTGCTACGGCGGCAAGAGCGAGCTCCTTGAAGAGACGGACTGGGTCGCGGCCTCGGCTCCGCGCCACCTGCCCCCGCTGCGCATTCGCAATCGACTGCTCATAACAAGCAGCGAAGACCCCGATGAGCTGGCGCGTCTGCGCGAGCAGTATCCCGGTCGCATCGTGCTGAGCTTTCCGCCCGAAATGGCCTTCGGCACGGGCAATCATGCCACGACCTCAAGCTGCCTTCGCCTGCTCTGTGACTACGCCCGAGCACACAAGCAAAAGCCTTGGACGCTCACCGACATCGGCTGCGGCACCGGCGTGCTGGCCCTGGCCGGGCTGCGGCTCGGCGCACGCAGCGCCATCAGCTTCGATTTTGATGCGAAAGCCGTTGAGGTGGCGACGCGCAACATCGCCCGCAACGGCGGCGGCGAGCAGCTGAGGCTCTTTCAGGCCGACGTCTTTGAATGGGCTCCGGCGCCCGGAGAAGAGGCGGACCTCGTGCTGGCCAACCTCTTTTCCGGCGTCCTGCAGAAAGCCTTCCCGCGCCTGACGGCGGCCATGAAGCCCGACGGCGTGCTCATCATCTCGGGCATCCTCAACAGTCAGGCGGAAGAGACGCTGCGAGCGGCCGAAAACGCGGGGCTCTGCGTTGACAAGGTCGTTCGTCGCGGGAAGTGGACCACGGCTCAACTCCATCGCTCATGAACATCCTCGCCCTTGAAACCTCGCAGCCGGACGCTTCGCTCTGCCTCCATTCGGGCGGCAGCGTGTCCTTCGTGCGGCAGTGGCATGCCGAGCGCAACCACGATGCGTATTTGTTCCCGGCGCTGCGCGACGCGCTGAACCTGCTGGGCGATGAATCGCTGGATCTCATCCTCGTCGGTGCCGGCCCGGGCAGCTACGGCGGCGTGCGCGTCGCGCTGGCCGCAGCCGTCGGCCTGAGCATGGTGCGGGGGGCGCCCGTCGTTGCCTTGCCGTCGTGGTTGCAGTTGACCAAGGACGGCATGAGCATTTTCTCCGACGCGAAGCGCGGGGGCTGGACGCTTCAGCCACCCGATGGCGACCTGCGCGTGGTGGGTGCCGATGAGCTCAGACAGCTGGCGGCCGACGGCGCATCACTCGGCACGGTCGAGACCCGGGAGCATCTTGCCGCGCTCGGGCTGCCGACGTCCGTCCCCTGCTCTCTGCGGCCTGATGCCGAGGGCCTCGTTGCCTCGTGGCTCGCCCTCAGCCCCGACCGCCGACAACACTTCGCCGACAAACCCGCCGAGCCCATCTACGTGCGCCCGCCGCACATTACGGCCGCCAAACACAAACCCTGGGAAATCCGCGCCTGACGGCGCCGCCGCCCCCCTCCTCCTTCCGAAGCCCGCCATGCCGCAGACTGCCGAATCCGCTCCCATCGTTCACTGCTGCCAGCGCTGCGGCGCCTGCTGCCGTTGGGAGGGCGACGTCAAAGTCAGCGCAGATGAGATCAGCGCCATCGCGGCCTACCTCGGCATGGAGGAGCAAGACTTCATCGAACGCTACTGCCGTCTGCGCCGCGACCGCCGCGGGCTCTCCCTCATCGATGCGGCAGACGGCGCCTGCATCATGCTCACCCCCGAAGGCTGCCGCATCCAAGCCGTCAAGCCGCAGCAATGCATCGACTTCCCGCAGCGCTGGAACTTCCCCGGCTGGGAGAAACTCTGCCCGGGCGCCGGCAAAAGCGCCCCTCAAGCATAAGCGGCCTCCGTCGACACAAATCCCATGAACGAGCCTCGGCAGCACTCTCAGCTCAAACGCCTCGGTCTGGCCATCGGCCGCCTGTGGCTGTGGGCTCGCGGCGCCCTCTTCGGCCTCATCACGCACGTTCCCCAGCGACTCGCTCCGAAAGAAGAAGATCGCCACAGCTATCCCGGCACCATCACCGACCTCTTCGCCTCCATCATGCACCAAGTGCAGGGGCTGAGCCTCGATGATATGGATACCACGATGGATATCCTGCGCTACGACTTCCCGAACGTCGAGCACATCTGGCTGGCCGAGCGCTTCCGC
Source organism: Candidatus Parakkermansia intestinigallinarum (assembly GCF_944389695.1). Taxonomy (NCBI): domain Bacteria; kingdom Pseudomonadati; phylum Verrucomicrobiota; class Verrucomicrobiia; order Verrucomicrobiales; family Akkermansiaceae; genus Candidatus Parakkermansia; species Candidatus Parakkermansia intestinigallinarum. The sequence continues at coordinate 26,735 of NZ_CALXNG010000019.1, read as the reverse complement.
AAAGCCTACGAATCAGGATATTCCCTCGACGCCACCCTCCGCGTCGCCGCCGTCGGCCGCACGGAGGCCGAGCTCGTTTCTCTATCGCTTGAAATCTTCACGATGCTGCATCGCGTCGGCGGAGACCTCACCAATCCGGATCTCTTCGACCGTGTGACAACGGGCCTCAACCTGCCGGGGTTGGCCGCACAGATCGAGAAGCTGGTCCGAACCCCCGGTGCGGAGGCCCTTCAACCGATGGAGAGCGTTCGCTTCTCCACGACCTTCGGTGCCGGCAACATTCTGCTCGGCGCGGAGGACGAAGGCGTCAGCTTCCGCGCGCTGAGCTGCTCGCGCCTTCTCATCATTATCAACGACAGTCAGGTGCCGCTCAAAGTCCGCGAGCGCATCCTGCACTGCGGCGATGTCCTCCCGCTCTCCTCCGGGCACGCCATTGAGCTCAAAAACAGCATCCTGACCTATAAGTCCATACGCTTCTTCCTGCAGATGAAGTACACCGGACTCAAGATGGTCAATTACCTGCACCTCTCCGGGGACAGCGCCACCTTCACGCGCCTGCGCCAGCGCAACAGCGTCGCGCGCATCAGCTTCGGACAACACGTCGAAATCGAAGTGCTCAAGGCGGCGCCCGGCTTCAGCATCGACGGTCACCGGCTCTACCAAGGCAGCACCCTCTGCACCTCGTACTTCACCCCCTTCTTCATTGCCGAGCAGGGGCCCTACACCTTCTCGGATCTCAACGAATCCGACGAGCCGGGCGGCAGCTTCCTGCTCGACCCGACGAATCGCAAGGTGCTCGTCTCGAACCTGCCGTACATGAACCGCCCGGGTGTTCTGCGCCTCACGCCGGGCCTGGCTCCCGGCATCGTGCTGGAGGTGAGCTACTCGCGCAACAGCAACACCGGAACCCTGCGCATCCTCGAGGGTGACGCCTCCTCTCTCACCGTGGGAGACACCCCCGTGCGCGGCACCGCCGAGCTGAAAGACGGCGACCTCATCCGCCTGAGTGCCGCGCAGTACCTGCGCTGCCGCTTTGCATCGGGCCTGCTCGACGAAGAATCCTGCGCCATTGACGTGCTGCGCGTGCGCGGTCTCACCCGCGACTTCGTCCGCGCCGGCCGCGTCGTCGACAACATCGACTTCGTGCTCCGACGCGGCGAGATGGCCTGCATCCTCGGGCCGAGCGGCTCGGGCAAGAGCACCCTGCTGAGCATGCTCGCCGGGCACTTGGAACCCTCCTTCGGCACCGTTCATTACAACGACGAACTGCTGCACGCCGGCTCCACCGATCTGCGGCGCCGCATCGCCTTCATCCCGCGCGAAGACATCCTCGACGAGGCCATGACCGTCGGTGAGCATGTCTACCAAGCCTCCGTCATCCGCCGCCCCGCCCTCAACCACGCCGACCGCATGCGCCGCGTGCTGGCCGTGTTGAGCTTCACCGGCCTCGGCCACCTCTACAAACGCCGCGTGGGCCGCGCCGGCGAACGCACCATATCGGACGGCGAACGCACGCGCCTCAACCTCTCGCTCGACTTGACCGGAACGGCCGAAGTCTTCCTCATTGATGAACCCATCAGCGGTCTGGCCTCCGGCGACGCCGAACGCGTCATTCAGACCTTGGAAGAAATGTCGGCCGGGCGCATCCTCATCTGCAGCCTGCACCGCCCCTCGCTCTCCCTGCTCAAGCGTTTCCGCAAAGTCATGGTGCTCGACTCGCACGGGCACATGGCCTTCTGGGGAAGCCCCGACGAGATGATCAAATATTTCCAGTCGGCAGCGCGCGAGCTCAACCTGCACATCATGCCGGAAGCCTCCCGCGCCGGCGGAGCCGACTTTGTCTTCGAAGTGCTCGAGGCGCCGTTCCGCAACCTGCTCAAGAAGCACGCCCTGAGCACGAGCCTCTGGCAAGAGCGCTACGAGCGCTACGCCTACCGCCAGCGCATCAACCGACAAGACGCCGACGAAGGCCTGCCGCACAACCGCATCCCCCCGATGCCCAAGCGCAGCCCGGCCGAGCTGCTCCGCCTCTTCTTCATCTGGGTCATGCGCACCTTCCTCTCGCGCGTGCGCAGCCGCATGGGTCTCTATGCCCTGCTGCTCGAAGGCCCCGTGCTCGCCCTGCTCATCGCGGGCACCCTGCGTGCCGCCAGCGAAGAGCCCTACACCTTCTACAAAGCCCTTCACATCGGCGAATACCTCTTCCTGTCGCTCGTGCTGGCCATGTTCTTCGGGCTGACGGATGCCGCCTGTGAAATCCTCAAAGATCGCCCCATTCTGCGGCGCGAGAGCAACAGCAAAGTGTTCATCAGCGGCTACCTGCTGGCCAAGACCCTCGTGCTCACCGGCATCGCCGGCCTGCAATGCGCCCTCTACCTCCTCGTCGGCAACGCCATCCTTGAGATTCACGATATGTTCTGGGGGCACTTCGTCGTGCTGCTTCTCACGGCCTTCGTCGGCATTGCCCTGTCGCTGATGGTGTCCGCCTTCGTGCGCTCGGAACGCACGGCCCTCAACATCGTTCCCCTGCTGCTTGTGCCGCAGATTCTGCTGGCAGGAGCCCTCATCAAGTTTGAAGAAATGAATGAGTTTAGCCCCTCGCTGCCCGACGGAATCCTCCCGGCGAGCATACAAAAGGCTCTCTCCTCCCTGCGCCATCGCGTAGCCTACCAAGACGAAGAAACCCACGATATCCAGTCCAAACCCGTCCCCCTCATCGCCGAGTTCTGCCCCCTGCGCTACGCCTTCGAAATGATCTTCGTCGAACAGACCTACAACAACCGCTGGGAGCTTGAGACACGCCGCATCAACGACCGACTCAATGAACTTAAAACCAGCGGCTCGGAAGAAGAGATACGATTCGTGCGACGCGCCGTTTTGGCCCTCAACGCAACCGTCAGCACCGCCGAGGAAGCCAAAACCCTCCTGCGCCACGTCCGCAAGGCCGCCCTCTGGCACGACGAAAAGTTCTTCGACACCATCATGGAGCGCATCGAAAAGCGCCAAGAACGGCCCGGCGACCAGCCTGTCGAATTCTTCTTCTCGAACCGCAAACTCAGCGCCATGAGTCAGGGGGTTAAAACCGTCCGCAAAGACGCCCGTGCGAACGAATCGCGCGGCTTCTTCCTCTCTACCCGCCAACCCCGTCTCTTCGGGGAGCAGAATCACGAGACGGACGACGGCACCGTCTCGACCATTCACCGCGACGCCGTCTGGCTCTTCCTCATGGGCTTCATCCCCATCCTGCTCGCCGGCTGGCGCCTGCGCAGCATCTGCCGAGGGCGCTGAGTGCGGCAGCGCCTGTTAGCCTTGACAAATGCCCGTGAGCTCGCTACACTCGCGGCATGGATGCAGACAAGAAGAAATCGCTCGCAGCCATCTCATCCGTCATCTGGAGTGCCCTGCTGACGGTCATGAAGTTCATCGTCGGCCTGATCACCGGCTCGCTGGGTATGCTCTCCGAAGCCTTGCACAGCGGCTTGGACCTCTTGGCGGCCCTCGGCACTCTCTTTGCCGTGCGCATCGCGGCGCGCCCCGCCGACGATGACCACCCGTACGGCCACGGCAAAATCGAAAATCTCACGGCGCTGGGCGAAACGCTGCTCCTTCTCGTGACGGCGGGCTGGGTGATTACCGAAGCCATCGAGCGCCTGATGAATCCGGAATCCCTGCACGTTGAGACTTCCGTCTGGGCCTTCATTGTCATCGCCGTCTCTCTCGTCGTCGACGTCAACCGCGCCGCCATGCTGCGCCGCGTCGCCAAGGAGACCAAGAGCGCGGCCCTCGAGGCAGACGCCGCCCACTTTGCGACCGACATCTGGAGCAGCGCCGCCGTGCTGCTGGGCATCACCGGCGCCGCTCTGGCCGGCATGACCGTCGAGGGCAGCTGGCTGCACTGGCTGCTCATGCGTGCCGACGTCTTTGCGTCTCTCATCGTCGCGCTGCTGATTCTGCACATCTGCAAAGATCTGGGCATGCAGGCCATCAACAACCTCATGGATAAAGCCAACGGAGAAGCCGCCGGCAAAATCCGCGAGCTCATGAAGGATCGCATGCCCGCCTACCCCCTCATCAGCCTGCGCGTCCGCGAAGTCGGCAACCGCGCCTATGCCGACATGTGCGTCGGCGCCCCGAAGGAGCTCCACGTCGACACGGCGCATGAAATCGCCGACGCCATCGAGGCCCTCCTCGCCGACTCCATACCCGGATTGGAAACCATGGTGCACATCCAGCCCATGGAGCTCGAGAACCTGACGCCCAACATGCTCGTGCGCCAGATTGCCCTCGCCCACCGCTTCGGCGTGCACGGCCTCGTGCTGCACGATACCCCGGAGGGGCTGATCGTCTTCACGGACCTCGAACTGCCGGGCGACGCCGTCATGGGCGCGTGGTCCGTCCCCATCCAAGCCTTCCGCTCCGAAGTCCGGCGGCGCCTGCAAGCCGCGCGCGTCGTCGTCCACGTCGAGCCGGATGTGCGCGAGCTTCGGCATTATCCCGCCGAGCTGCCGCCGTCGGAGGTCTGGAAGGAGCGTGTGCGCCGGGTCATGATTGAAATCGGCGCTCCCCTGCCCGACACCATCGACACCTACTGCTGCGACGACCGTCGCCTCTGCATCGTCTCCATCCCCGCCGAGCCCCGCCTCAACGTCAGCGAAAGCCACCTGCGCCTCAAGCAGCTTGAAGAGAAATTGAGTGCCCGCCTGCCCGACACCGCGCGATTCATCGTCGCCTACAGCTGAGCGACGGCCGCTCGACGGCGCGAGCGGAGCCCCGTCCGCATCCCCCATCCCCCGCTGCGTGCGCCCCGTCCCGCCGAGCACGGTTGGCCGCACGTCGCGCGCGAGGCTGCGGCTGAGCCCCCCGGCGGTGAGGGAGGAATTCGCATTGAGGGCGGTGCCAAATGAACGCTGCCGCCCGGATGCTGAAAAGCCTTGACGCTTGACGGAGCCTGAAAGATGTGATAGCCTGAGCGGAACGTAACATGTACCTGCGCTCCCTCCTCATCAACATCTGCTGCATCGCCCTGAGCACGGCGCTCGCCACGGTCATGACCGGTGCCGCCGCGCTGCCGACCGCCGTCTTTGTCACCGTCGTCGTCTGGCTTTGCAATGCCGCTTGGTTCAACGCCGTGTGGCTCGCTCAGTGGCTGTCATTCGGCCGGAAGCTCCTTCGCCGAAACAGAGCCGCCGATGCGGCTGCTGCAGAAGCGTCCGAGTCCGGCGAAGCCGCCGAGTCCCCGAGTGAAACAAGGGGCTCCGTGTTGTTGGCGATGTTCCGAGAAGGCTGGCGACTGATCCGAAAGGACTCCGTTGCCGATTCCGTCGACCGGAAAAGCTACAGGCTCACGGCTCTGTTGCTGTTGCTCGTTCCTCACGGCATCTTTGCCCTCGTCACCCTGATCAACATGCTCTTCGGCGGTCACCTCCCCGACATCATCGGGCTGCCGCTCAGCCCCGCCTTTTACGGCTGCGTTTATCCGGCCGCCATCCTGCTCTGGGGGCTCTCCCTCGGCAAGGCCATCCTGCCCCTATCCCTGAACATCCTGAAACTCCGCTCCTTCCGGCGCTGAGCAACGGCGGAGCCTCCGCGCCTCGCCCTTGCGGCGGGCGGCGCAGAGCGTCGGCGCGGGTGTGCGGAGGTGAGGCTCTGCACCCCTTGACGCGGCCGCCGAGGGACTCCGTTCGGAATTCCGCCCTTCGGCATCGGCCTTCGTCAGAGGACACCGACCGCGGCGGCGCCCCTGTTTGTTGCGGACTCCCCGCTCGTTTTGCAACTCCCTGTTCGTTTTGCAACTCCCTGTTCGTTTTGCAACTCCCTGTTCGTTGGGTGTCCCCGCACCTTGGGCGCCCCCATCGCAGCGCATCGACGGGCGGCCGGATGACGCCCGTTTGAACGCAAGGGACGCAGCGCCGACAAACAAAGGCTCTTCGACCGACAAGCCGAAGACCCCTTGCGAGATGCGTCAGCGGTGCTGCCGTCAGAGCTTCACCTGCATATTGAGCTGCTCGTCCTCCTCCGTATCGTCGCCGCCGTGGGCCAGAATGAACTGGAGATCATTGAGGTCGAGGCTCGAAGCGAAGCCCTCATCGCCCAGCACGTTGGTGACCAGCTGATTCTTTTGGTGCTGCAGGACGCGAATCTTCTCCTCGACCGAATCGCGCGTCAGCAGGCGGTAGGCAATCACCTTGTTCTTCTGGCCGATTCGGTGCGTACGGTCGATAGCCTGACTCTCCACGGCAGGGTTCCACCACGGATCGTAGAGCACCACGTACGAAGCCGACGTCAGGTTCAGACCGGCGCCGCCCGCCTTGAGCGAGAGCAGGAAGACGCTCGGCTCCTTCGACTCCTGGAAGTGCATGATCTCGGCCTTGCGATCCTTCGTCTGGCCCGTGAGGTAATTGTAGGGCCGCTGCTCGGCCTCGAGTCGCGACTTGATAATCTCGAGCATCGAAACGAACTGCGAGAACACCAGCACCTTGTGCCCCTCCTCGCGCAGCTGATCCAGCAGATAAAAGAGCGCGTTGAGCTTGGCGCTCTCCTCGTGAGCATACTTCGGATCGACGAGCCCGGGATGGCAGCAAATCTGACGCAGGCGCATCAGGCCCTGCAGAATGGCGAAGGAGTTCTTCTTCACCGACTCATCCGAATCGACACCGAGCAGCGCCTTCTGAATGCGTGCCAGCTCAGCCTTGTAGAGCTTGCGCTGCACGCCCTCCATCTTCGCGTAGACCTCCTCTTCCGTGCGGGGCGGCAGATCCTTGGCCACCTGCTGCTTGGTGCGGCGCAGCAGGAAGGGCTTGAGTCGCGCCGCCAAACGATTCTGGCTCTGCGAATCCTTGCGCTTGTCAAAGCGTTTCTTGAAATACGCACGGCTACCCAGCACGCCCGGCATCGCAAAGGCCATCAGAGACCACATATCCAGCAAGCGATTCTCAATCGGCGTACCCGAGAGCACGAGGCGGTTGTAGGCCGTGATCTCGCGCGCCGCCTTGGCAGCCTTCGAATCGGGATTTTTGATTTGCTGGCCTTCGTCGAGGATGACCGTCAGCCACTTGATGGCGTTGATCTGCTCACCGCAGACGCGCAGCTGCGCGTAGTTGATCACCACCATGTCGTAGTTGGCGAGGATATCATCCACCCCGGCCTGCTCCTTGTTGCGGATCACCAGCACGCGGACATCGGGCGCGAACTTGGCCGTCTCACTCGCCCAAACATCGAGCACCGACTTCGGGCAGACGATGAGAACGGGCGGAATGACCACCTTGCGGCGCCCCTGCTTGTTGCGCCGCACGTAATCCTCCCGCAGCCAGAGCACATAGGTGATGGACTGAATCGTCTTACCGAGACCCATATCGTCGGCCAGAATACCGCCGAAACCGTTGACGGACAAATAGGCAAGGAAGTGGAAACCCTCAATCTGGTAGGGGCGCAGCGTCGCGTGAAGCGTGCTCGGCACGTCGGGTTTGACGTCGATCTTGATCTCCGCCGTGCGCTCTTTGATGCGTTGCCAAGCCTTCGGGTCAAACACCTCGGCCGCACGCGGATCTGCCAGCTGCAGCGCGTGCATGCGGTGCGTCTCGCCGGAGAGGTCGAAGGGGTCGAGACCGAGCTTCGTCACGGCGTCGCGCTGCGCGTCATCAAGCTTGATTTCAAGGCGCATCCAGCGGCCGTCATCCATGCGTACGTAGCCGCCTCGGGCTGACACCAGCGAGCGAATCTGCTCCTTGGTGAGCGTCACGCCTTCCACATCAATCACAATGCGAAGGTCGAACCAGTCAATCTCCTGATTCACCACCTCGAAGCGAATCGCCGCCGCCACGGGGTCTGCCAGCAGAGACTTCAGATTGTCGTCCATCTCCACCTTAATCGTCTCGGGAATCGACTTGCACCATTCGGCAAACTTCTCAGGGAACTGCTTGGTAATGCGGCTCTTGAATGAAGCCAGCGGCGTATCGTAGGTGAAGTTCATCTCCTCGAGCAGGTCCGGGATCGGGTAGAGGTAATCGCGCATGAAGCGCAGCAGCGTGCGGTCGTGCACCGGCACCTGCTCCACCACCTCCCAGTCGTCCTTGCCGAGGCGCTCCTTGCGGCGGCCGGGATCATCCTGAGCCGTCACATCCAGCAGCACGTGCTCCGTCTCGGCACTCGTCAGCCCGCGCACAATCTTCATCGTGAAGGTGGGCTTCATCTCGATGTCCACCACGCGATCCTCGAGACTGGGCGGCAGCGTTGCACCGATCTTGCGCAGGAACTCCACGCCCTCGAGACTGTCAATCACCGTCTTGGGAATCGAATAACGCGGCTCCACCTCCGTACTCTCCATCCAGCGCGGCGGCCCGGGGAACACCGTCTCGTCGGACTGGTAGAGCTCCACCTGCCCGGGGAGCTGGCGGACGGAGTGCGTCACGTGCACGCCGGCAGCCGTCACCAGCTGCAAGCCGTAGCAATCAGGCACGATGGGATCGTCGATGCAAATCCACTTGAGCGGCTCCTGCACCACCTTGAAGTAACACTCGTCCAGATTGACCAGATAGCCCTTGAGGGCCGGCTGGTGGAAGAGGCGATTCATCAGGCAGCAGGACGACTCGTGGTCGAGATCGAGAATCACCGTGTCCTCATGGTCGGCGAAATCGCGGAGCACGTTGAGCAGGATATCGGACTGCGGATCCATCTTGAGCGCGCCGCGCGTGTACTCCTCCACAATGGCATCCAACTGGCTGCGTTCACGGATCGTCGTCCACTCGTCCGTCTGTTGCAAACGATACTCAAAACGCGCCTCATTGATCGTCGAAATCAGGCGCATGTGCAGCGCGTGGCGCGGCGGCTGCGGCGGGCGTTCGTTGACGCTCTGAATGCGGTCATACCACGTGCTGACCTCCTTCTCGCGCTCCCATGCGCGAATGCGGCGCTGCACCTTCTCCAGATCCGTGATCACATTCATGAACTCCGGATACTGAATGCGTTTCTTGGAAAAGGCGTAGGCAATGTAATTCCAGAACTCCTCGATATTGCGCGGAGGCTCGGGCCAGAGGTCGAGCGCGTCATAGCCGGTGATCTCCCAGCGGGAATTGAGGCGCACCAAATCGTGATCATGCACCTCCTGCTCAATCACGAAGCGGCGATAGCGCTTTTCGAGTTTGAGCACGAAATCCGACTCCTGATCCTCGAGATCGCGCCCGAGCTTCTCCTCCAGAATATCCGAGAGCGGCACGTCATCGAGCTCATTCGGACTCTCGGGCATGTTGGCGCCGCGGTACATGCGCTCCACCATGGTGGCGATGAGGCAAGCCCCGGCCAAATCCGCATCCTCAGCCGTGCACGAGCCAAACCAGCGGTTGCCCTGCAAGCGCAGACTGGTGCGAAAGACACCCTTCTTCGTCTCGACACGCCCCTGAATAAAGAGGTGATTGCCGAAAATCTGCGTCACGGCCCCTTCCTTCTGCAACTTTTCACCCTCATTTCGAACCTCCTCCGCATACGAGTTGAGAAAGTTGAGGGTAGCACGATCGGGGTTGAGTGATGGACTTAACATTTTTTATCTGATACGTGTGCGATGTTATGCGCGCCGCATACCGCTCCGAATACGCAGAGGCAGCGGGTATGATGTTACTTTACCATGTTATCCGTAGGATTTCAAGATTGTATTTTTTGTTTTTACCGATTTCGGCCAAACAAAAGGCAAAAAACCGCCGTCCAATCGCCCTGCGGCATGCCGATGCGGGGATGATGACAGGATGAACTCTTGCATCAGCGGAGCCTCTGTGTTAAAAGACGGCGCGATGAAAACCTGGCTCTGCGCCCTTTTTCTGCTGTTGGCCCTCAGCGCGGCACGTGCCGCCGTGCCCGCAGACTGTACACAGGCTGTCGTGGGCATCGCCGACGGATGGGACAACTCGCGCGTCACCCTCCACCTGCTGGAGAAAGACCGCAGCGGCCGCTGGCAGCGCGTTCTCGGCCCCGTTTCGGCGAGGCTGGGTCGCAACGGGCTCGTCTGGGGTCTAGGCCTTCACCAACTGCCGAAAGGCGCACGCGTGAAGGTCGAGGGCGACGGCCGGTCACCCGCCGGAATCTTCCCCATCGGGGGAATTTGGACAACCAACAAAACCCCGGTGAGGCACCATCGCAACCTGCGGGAAGTGCGCGTCGGGCCGGCGGATCTCTGGGTCTCAGACCCCGCCACGCCGCAACTCTACAACCGCTGGGTGCGGCTCGACCACCCGGCCTCAAGCGACTGGGAAAAGCGCGAGCAGATGCGGCAGAGCGATTACGCGCACAGCATCAAGCTGCTCATCTGTCACAACACGCCGGAAATCCGCGGCTGCCCCGTCGTCGGGCGCGGCTCGTCCATCTTCTTTCACATCTGGCGCGACAACGGCAGCAAACCCACGGCGGGCTGCACCAGCATGGCCGAGTCAAACCTGCGCGCCATCATTGCTCGCATCGACCCCGCCCGCAAGCCCGTTTACATCCTGCTGCCGAAGGCGGAATACCTGCAACGACGCCGTGCGTGGCGACTCCCCTGAGCCGAGCACCAAGACGTGCTTTCCGCTTGACTCCGGCAACAGAATCGTGTAGATAAACAGCCAGCCATGCGTAGAATCTCATCATCCGCCATACTCAGCGCTCTCCTTGCGCTGACCTGCCTTCCGGCCGTCGCTGCCGACAACAATCAAACCTTCGACCCCGACAAGCAGGGCGAGCACAATTCTCAATACAAGCAATTCTGGGTCGGCGTCTTCGACGCCAAGGGAACGGCGCAGACCTGCATCAAGCTTTCGACCATCGTCTCGGTCAACATCCATACTTACATGCTGGACGGCGCGACCAAGATTACCGAATGCACCATCGACACCCTCGGCAACAACTCGATCCGCATCTACGGCTCCGGCTCCGACCGCGTGCAGCGCACCCGCGAACAGCTGAGCAACACGCGCGACCTCATCGACGGCAAGACCGGCGGCGCCTCGCGCTACCCCGGCAAAAAGTTCCCCGAGGGAACGTACAGCCACAACATCGAATTTCAGGTGGACAGCGCCGCTGAAGTTCAGAGAATCTACGAATCCGTCCTCAAAGCTTGGTTGAACAACAAGGGCTGCGTCTACAGATCCTGAGAAGCCCGGCCCGAGATTTTCCGCTTGTTTTTCAACTGCCTTTTCACCATTTTCATCACATACCCCATATGAAAAAAACACACATGACAACGCTGGCGCTCGCCGTCTCGGCTCTTTCGCCGCTGGCCTTCGCCAACTCCGAATCCCCGACCGATCAACCCGGCGGACCCGACGCCACGCCCACTTCCGGCGAGACTCCCGCTCCTGCCCCCGCCCCCGCTCCGGCTCCGGCTTCCGCCGCAGCCGCAGCAGAGGATGATGAAGAAGCCCTCTTCAGGGCGGCCGAGGAAGCCGCAGCCAAAATCACGCAGGATCAGGCCTTTGAATTTCTCTCCGTCGCCGTCGGGTACCAGCTCGGGCGCGACATGGCAACGGGGCTGCCCGGCTCCAAGGCCGAGGACCTCAATGAGCAGACCCTCCTCCAAGGCGTTGCCGACGGCCTCTCCAACCGACCGGATCCCGAAATCGCCAACCTCGACGTCACCTCTTACCTCTACGCCGTGCAGAAACTCATGGCCAAGCGTGCCGGCGAAGAGCTCCCCGTGCCGACCGATCTCAGCCCCGAGGAGCAGAAGAGCTACAATGAAGTCGTCGCCGCGGCTGACAAGATCAGCGAGGCCGATGCGCTCAAGTTCTTCAACTACTTCATGGGTTACCAGCTGGGCCAGGGTATCGGAGCCGACTTCGCGGGCGTGGCCGCCGGCGATATTCGCTTCTCCGGCATCAGTCAGGGTGTCCAAAGTGCCTATAGCGGCAAGGTTCCCGAGCTGTTCAACTCCCCTGAGAAACTCGCTCCCTACGCGATTGCCCTCGATAAGATTCTCTGCGATCGCCTCATGGCTCAGGGCGAAGTCAACCTGAAGAAGGGGCTGGACTTCCTCGCCGAAAACGGCAAGAAGGAGGGCGTCGTCACCACCCCCTCGGGTCTCCAGTACAAAGTCCTCACCGTCAGCACGGGCGAGAAGTACGATGAGAAGAAGCACGGCGCGAATGCGGAATGCAGCGTGACCTACGAAGGCCGCCTCATCGACGGTACCGTCTTTGACGCCACGGAGGTTCCCGTCTCCTTCCCCATCAACGGCGTCGTTCCCGGCTTCTCCGAGGCTCTCAAGATGATGCCCGTCGGCTCGGAGTGGGAGATCTACATCCCCGCCGAGCTCGGCTACGGCGTGCAGGGTCCGTCGATCATCGGCAGCAACTCCGTGCTCATCTTCAAGGTGAAGCTCCACGGCCTCAAGACCGGGCGCGGCACGGCCGGCAACCCCATTGAGCTCACGCCCGAGCTCGAAGCACAGCTGCGCCAGCAGGGCCTCATCGGCAGTGAAGTCGGCACGGGCACCCAGCCCGCGGAGTAAGGCCGAGACCTTGCACCATCATTCGCGTTTTCCGGCAGGTCGGGGCAACCCGACCTGCCTTTTTGCTGATTCGTCTGCTTTTAGCGAGGGAGCCGACCTGCCCTGCGGAGCGCCCGTCTCGCCTTCCCGCCGCCCTGCGCCGAGATCGGCTTCCGCCTGTCAGAGAGCGATGCCGCATCTCGGCTTGCCTTTCGGGCTGCTTCTGCTACAATGGGGCCATGACTGAACAGCAGGACATGCAGAACGTGATGAGCTACCTCATCGGTTACCGCCTCGGCTCTCAAATCCTCCCCCAGATGCTCCCCGGCATCACCGCCGCCGACATCAGCGCCGAGAAGCTCGGCAAGGGCCTCGTCGACGGACTCAACGGCGACATGGACATGAGCATCGTCAACGAAAAAATCGACCGCTACCAGCATGAGTTCCTCTCCATGTTGCACCGTCGCGGCGAACAGAAAGCTCAGGCCAACCTCGAACTCGGGCGCAAGTATATGGAGGAGAACGGCAAGCGCGAGACCGTCACCACGACCGCCAGCGGCTTGCAGTACGAAGTCCTCACCCCCGGCGGCAGCGAGAAGTACGACCCCGCCAAGCACGGCGACGCCCCCACGGCCAAAGTCATGTACAAGGGCACCCTTGTCGACGGCACCGTCTTCGACCAATCGCAGCAGCCCGTCGAGTTCAACATCCGCCAGGTCATCCCCGGCTTCACCGAGGCGCTCAAGCTCATGCCCGTCGGTGCCAAATGGCGCGTCACCATTCCGGCCAAGCTCGCCTACGGCGAAAACGGCCCCGGCAGCATCGGCCCGAACAGCACCCTCATCTTTGAAATGGAGCTGCTCGGTCTGACTCGAGCCTAATCCGCTCCGTACGCCGACAGGCCTTGCCCGCACCGGCAGGGCCTGTCGTCTTTTCGCGTCATCAGCCCCTTTCCGCATCCGCCCCTCTCCCGCGTGTACGACCGCGAACAACTCAGCGACATTCCCGCCGTGCGCGAGCTCGTCGCTCTCATGCAGGCGCACGGCGTCACCCGCTGCGTTCTCTGCCCGGGGAGCCGCAACGCCCCCATCGTGCGGAGCCTCTCGAGCTCGTCAGCCTTCAGCTGCCGAGCCGTCACCGATGAGCGGAGTGCCGGCTACGTGGCGCTCGGCTGGAGCGCGGCGGCGCACGGTGCGCCCGTCGCCGTTTGCGTCACCTCCGGCAGCGCCCTGCTCAACTTGCATCCTGCCGTGGCCGAGGCCCATTACCGTCACCTCCCGCTGCTCGTCCTCTCGGCTGACAGGCCGGGGGCTTGGATAGGCCAACAGGACGGCCAAACCCTCCCCCAGCCCGGCGTCTACGGCACACTGACCATACGCAACCTCAGCCTGCCCGAGAGCGGCGACGCCTGGCACCGCAACCGACTCATCAACGAAGCCCTGCTGGCGCTGCAACGCCGAGGCGGCGGACCCGTGCACCTCAACATCCCGCTGGCACCCCCGCTCAGCGGCGTCTGTGCCGCAGAGCCCGCCCCGCCGCGCGTGATACGCCTCAGCAGGCTTGACGACGAGGCCGACGGTGACCTTCTCCGCGCGGCCGTCGCGGCGGCCCCTCGGCGCATGCTGCTGCTCGGGCAACTCCCCCGGCGTCCGCTCTGGGCCGAAGCCTTTCGCCGCGCCGGCTGGGCCGTCATCGGTGAACACCTCAGCAATGCCGGAGCCATCGCCCAAACCCTCCCCGAACGTTTGCTGGCGGCGCAGCTGACGGACGAAGAAGCCTGCGCCCTGAGCCCGGACCTGCTCATCAGCTGCGGCGGCTGCCTCTTCTCCCCGCGGCTCAAACAACTGCTGCGCCGCTGTCCCCCGCGCGAACACTGGCACGTGAGCCCCGACGGAGAAGTTATCGACAGCTTCTGCTGCCTGAGCCGCTGCCTCGTCGGCAGCCCCGAACGGATGGCCTTCCTCGCCGATGCGCCCGCCGCCGACCGCCGCTATGCCGAGCGCTGGATGCGCCCCGCCCGTCCCGCGGGCTCGGCCGCAGCCGGCAAGGGCGAGCCGAGCTCCCCCTCCGGCGGCTCTTCCGAGCCCTCCGCTTCCGCCCCCTCCGGCCCCGCCCTCGTCGGAGCCCTTATGGCGAAACTCCGCCCGGGCGACACCCTGCATCTGGCCAACAGCTCAGCCGTGCGATTCGCCCAGCTCTTCGACTTGCCCGACGGCGTGCAAGTTGAATGCAACCGCGGCACCAACGGCATAGAAGGCAGCCTCTCCACCGCCCTCGGCTACGCCCTGAGCCCCGAAGCCCGAGGGTTGCAACTGCTTGTTATCGGAGACCTGAGCTTCTTTTACGACATGAACGCCCTCGGGCTGCCCGAGCTGCCGTCCTCTCTGCGCATCCTGCTGCTCAACAACGGCGGAGGCGGCATCTTCGCCACCCTGCCCGGCCCGAGCAATCCCCTCGTCAGCGGCATCTGCCGCAGCCGAGCGAAAGGCTGGGCAGTCAGCTGCGGCTGCCGATACCGAGAACTGCGGCAAGCCGGAGAAAGCGCCGAAGCCATAGCCGGGCTCATGGAGCGGGAAAGCGACGGCCCCGTCCTGCTCGAAGCCTTCACCGACGCCGCCCGAGATGCCGCCGAGTCGGCGAGACTCCTCGGCTGAAGCCTCCCTCCCGCGCACGCCTTTCCCCATCCCCCCTCTGCCGCAGCCCCCTCGCTCCCCCAGCCCCCCGGTCCCCCGCCGCCACCGCACAAGTCACCCCCACATCCACCCATCCGCATCCCCTCATCCACCATGAAACGCGATTGGCTTCCCATCAAGCAGTACGAAGAAATCCTCTTCGAGCAATACGGCGGCATCGCCCGCATCACCATCAACCGCGAACGCTACCGCAACGCCTTCACCCCCCTGACAACGGCAGAAATGAGCGACGCCCTGCGCCTCGCGCGGGAAATGGCCTCCGTGCGCGTCGTCGTCCTCACCGGAGCCGGCGACGTCGCCTTCTGCTCCGGCGGCGACATGCACGTCAAGGGCCGCGGCGGCTACCTCGACCGCGACGGCGTGCCGCGCCTCTCCGTGCTCGACGTGCAGAAACAGATCCGCTCCCTGCCCAAACCCGTCATCGCCGCCGTCAACGGCTTCGCCATCGGCGGCGGCCACGTCCTGCACGTCGTCTGCGACCTGAGCATCGCCTCCCAAAACGCCGTCTTCGGGCAAACCGGACCGCGCGTCGGCAGCTTCGATGCCGGCTTCGGCTCCTCCTACATGGCGCGTTGCATCGGGCAGAAAAAAACGCGAGAAATATGGTTCCTCTGCCGCAAGTACAGCGCACAGGAAGCCCTCGACATGGGCCTCGTCAACAAAGTCGTCCCCCTCGAGCAGCTGGAGGACGAATACGTGCAGTGGGCCGAAGAAATCATGCAGCTCTCCCCCATCGCCCTGCGCCTCATCAAAGCCGGCCTCAACGCCGAGCTCGACGGCCAGGCCGGCATTCAGGAGCTGGCCGGCGACGCCACCATGCTCTACTACTTCTGCGACGAAGCGCATGAGGGCTCCCGCGCCTTCCTCGAGAAGAGACCGCCGGACTTCTCCTCCTATCCGAACCTGCCCTGAGCCCATCCCCCTCACCCGCTCTCGCCCGCAACTCTCTTGCTCGCAACCGAGATATCCAAGGCAGCCGCCGCCGAAAGCGCCCTGCGTGAATCCCTCAGCCACCTGCCGCCCTTCCGGCTGCAGGCTGAGAAGCGCTTGCTGCACTTCCGCCGCCCCGCCCGAACCTCGCGCGGAGAGCTCATCGAGCGCCCCGTCATCCTCATCCGCGCGCAGAGCGGGGAGCGCGAGAGCCTCGGCGAATGCAGCCTCATGCCCGGCCTCTCCCCCGAAGCCGACACACTTGACGACGCCAAGCTCGAAGCCGCCCTGCGCACCGTAGAAGCACAGCAAGCCCTCCGGCCGGAGCAATTCAGCAGCACCCCCGCCCTCCGCTTCGGCATCGAAGGCGCCCTGCTGAGCCTTCTCAGCCCCACTGCCGCCCTCTGGGACACCCCCTTCACGCGCCAAGAGCAAGACATCGACATCCATCACCTCATCTGGATGGATAAGGCCCCCGCCATGCTCGCCGCCATGCGCGAGGGCGCGCGGGCGGGAGCGCGCTGCCTCAAACTCAAAATCGGCGCCCTGCCTCTCGCTGACGAGCTGGCCATGCTGCGGGACATCCGCGCCGAGATCACCGACATCGAGATTCGCGTCGACGCCAACGGAGCCTTCAGCCCGGCGGTCGCCCTGCCCGTGCTGCACGAGCTCGCCGCCATCGGCGTTGCCTGCATCGAGCAACCCATCGCCCCCGGCCGTCGGCAGGACATGTCCGCCCTCTGCCGCTGCTCGCCCCTGCCCATCGCCCTCGACGAAGAGCTCATCGCCGCGACCACCCGGCCCGAGCGCGAACAACTGCTCGACCTCATCCACCCTCAGGCCCTCGTCATCAAACCCTCGCTGCACGGCGGCCTGAGCGGAGCCGCGCAGTGGGCGCGCCTCGCGGACGAGCGCGGCATCTCATGGTGGATCAACTCGGCCCTCGAGAGCCACATCGGCCACAGCCTCCTGACGCAATGGTGCGGACTGACCGCACCCGAGCGCCTCCACGGCCTCGGAACCGGCAAACTCTTCACCGACGACACCCTCCGCGACATCGAGCTTCGCGGGCACCGCCTGCACTGGAAAATTTATACTGGAAAACCCCGCGCGTCTGTGGTATAGAAAACGCGGGGACACCAAGCAACCCATCCCCCGACACGATGAAGAAACTCTGCCTCCTCGCTCTCCTCACGAGCCTCGCCTGCCTCAACCCCGCCCTTGCCGAGTTTGACGATCAGGCTCCGGCCGACGCCCGCGTCGGCAACTGCGACCTCATGGCCTCCACGACCCTGCGTGCCGTCTACGTCGGCCCCGTCGACATCGACGGCCGCCACTACTACCGCTTCACCGTCTCAACCACCCTGGCCTACAAAGCATACAACCGCTATGCCAACAGGCCCCTGCGCTACGGTCAGACCCTCGATATCGACGCCGACTCCGGTCGCCCGGGGCAGCCCGGCAGCGTGTTGAACGTCATCGCCTCCATGCAACCCGGCGAAGAAGCCGTCATGCTCATCGACCACGTCTTCCTCTTCGTCGATGACTACTACGGCAACCAAATCGTCTGCACGCGCATCGCCCCGATTCGCCCGGGAGCTGCGGCAACGGGCGCACAGCCTCCCTCGTCCGCCGGGCAGCCCTCCACCTCCGGGCTGCCGGAGACAGAGACACCCGGCCTGCCCTCCGTCGGCGGGAAAACACCCAATGATCGGAGCGACCGCACGCCCTCCCTTCCCGCACCGTCCGGCGGTGATGACACCATCATCGAAACCGGGAATCCGCAACCGATTGCCCCCGATCGCCCGCTGCTCCCCGAAGGCGACGGCTTTTGATTGCGCCTCACGTCCCCTCCCGCCTCCTTCCCTCTCGGTATCATGTTCAGCGCCTCCGCCCGACACCTGACCTCCCTCGTCGCGCTCAGCCTCATCGGCTCGGCTCCGCTCGCCGCCCAGCAACCGGCCTACCCCGCGCCGCTCCCGTCGGCCGTGCAGCAGGTCGGCAACTGCGACCTGCTGGCCTCCGACACCGTCCGAGCCGTCTTTCTGGACATCACCTCGACCGACCGCGGCGACTACGTCGCCCGCTTTGAGATCGTCGAAGCACTCGCCCATGAACCGATAAGCCCCCACGCCAAGCTCAACGCCATGCAGGTCGGCGAAACCTTCAGCATCCTGCTGCGAAACGACGTTCCCGGCCAGCCCGCGAGCATCATGCAGGGCTTGGTGGCTCTTCGCCCCGGGCAGCTGGCCGTCATGAGGCTCGACCGCCTCTTCATGCTCGACCCGTCCGACTACGGCGAGCGCCTCGTCTGCGCGCGCTTCCGGCCGCTGAACAGCTCGGCCAACCAACCGGCCGCCGGATCCGAAGGCGGGTCTCAGGCAACGGCGACGCCGAACTCCGTCTTCAAACAAAACACCAGCACCATCAAATACGAAGTGGCCGACGACGGCAGCATCCGCGAGAAACAGTACATCAACGGCGAAGAAATCCCCCCGCCCGAGCTCTACCACGTTGATCCCGCTGAGGAGAGCCGCGAATCCGACACCGGGAGCAGCAGCTCCGATGCCCTGCCCGCGAACATCCTGCCCGAGGACGAAAGCGACGTCGAGCCGACGACACCGACGCGCCTTCAAACCCGCCGCCTCACCCCCTCGGCCGGCGGCAACCCCGTCAGCATCAGCGGCAGCCGCGCCAAACCCTGAAACCGAGCGCTGCGGAGGCGCAAAACTTGCATTTCTCCCCCTCCGTTCGGCCTTTTTTTCTGGATTGCCACCGCAGAGCGTGGTAGAATACCCCTATGGTAAGAATTCTCGCAGCGACAGATTTCTCTGACGAAGGCAAACCCGTACTCGACTTCACGGCCAATCTGGTAAGGCAGTGCGGCGGCAAGATGTACCTTCTCCACGCCGTAGAGCCCTGCATGATAGACGCCGCCGGCAGCATCCCCTCCGGCGACCTGCTCGGGGGCTTCTCTGCCGTCTCCATGCCCGACGTGTCCGACTGCAACACGGTGCTTGAGATGGCCGACAAGCGCGCCAAGAAGATGGCGGAAGACATCGGCCGGCAGTGGGACATCCCGATCTACGGCAAGGCGGAAGAAGCCGATGACATCGTGGAGTGCGTGCACGACTTCTGCGAGAGACACCACATCGACGTGCTGGTGATCGGCAACCGTCACCATTCCCTGCTCACCTCCATTTTGCTCGGCAACACCGCTGAAAAACTCGTCCGCGCCGCCAAGATTCCCGTCACCGTCGTTCCCTGCGGCTCGAAAGCCAAACAGGTCTGATGATGAAGGTCTTGTTCGTGGGAGACGTCGTGGGAGAGCCCGGGAGGCTCACCCTCTATCGGGCCTTGCCGGAGCTCAAATCGGAATACAGCATCGACGCCGTCGTCGTCAACGGAGAAAATGCGGCAGGCGGGCGCGGCATCACGCCTGCCATCGCGCACGATTTCTTCATCAACGGCGTCGATGTCATTACACTGGGGGATCACGTATGGGACCAAGCGGAACTGGCCGCGCGAATCGACGAACTGCCCACCGTCCTGCGCCCCTACAACCACCAAAGCAACGCCCCGGGCTGCGGGAGCTGCGTGATTGCCACCCCCGCGGGAAGCTTGGGTGTGCTCTGCCTTCAAGGGCGCACCTTTATGAAGACGGGAGTTGAAAACCCCTTTTCGTGTGCCGAATCCGCGGTGGAGTCCCTGCGCCTGACGTCCGGAGCGCAGGCCATTGTCGTTGACTTTCACGCCGAAACAACGAGCGAGAAAATCGCCATGGGCCGCTTCCTCGACGGGAAAGTTTCCGCCGTCCTCGGCACACACACGCACGTGCAAACCAACGACGCCTGCCTTCTGCCGGGCGGCACGGCCTACCTGACTGATGCGGGCATGTGCGGGCCGCTGGACAGCGTCATTGGCCGCAGCGTCGAGCCCGTCGTCAACAGCTTCGTCACCTGCATGCCGAGAAAATTCCCCGTCGCGAGCTGGCCGACCCGCCTGAGCGGAGCCGTCATCAGCATCGACGAAACAACGGGGAAAGCCCTTGAGATCACCCCCCTCAACCGCATTTACGAAAAATGACGGACCGCGAGAGATTCGGCGGCATCGCCCGCCTCTACAGCGAAGAAGGCGCCGACAAAATCGCGCACTCACGCGCCGCCGTCGTCGGCATCGGCGGCGTCGGCTCCTGGGCTGCGGAAGCGCTGGCCCGCAGCGGCGTGGGCACCATCATCCTGCTCGATCTCGATGACATCTGCCTGACCAACACCAACCGCCAAATCCACGCTCTGGAAGGTCAGTACGGGCGCCCGAAAGTCGACGTCATGGCCGAGCGCCTTCGCCTCATCAACCCCGCCGTCCGCACGATACCCATCCAAGCCTTCTACACCCCCGGGCACCCCGAACGGCTTTTCGACGAGAAGCCCGACGTCGTCATCGACGCCATCGACTCGATGAAATCGAAGTGTCACCTCATCGCCGAATGCCGGACGCGCGGCGTGCCCATCGTCACCTGCGGCGGCGCCGGCGGGCGCATTGATCCGTCCCGAATCGCCGTCGCCGACCTCGCCCGCACCTGCGGAGACAACATGCTCTCCCAACTGCGAAAAATCCTCAGGCAGCAATATGACTTTCCCCTCTACGACCGCTGCCCCGAAATCGGCATTCCCTGCGTCTACTCGAGCGAAAAACCCCGCTTCGCCCGCTGCGACGGCAGCGTCAGCCTCGAGCGTGAAGCAGGCCACGTCGGCCGCATCAGCTGCCATGCCGGCTTCGGATCCGCCGCGCACATCACCGGAAGCTTCGGCCTGATGATGGCCGGCCTCGCCCTCAACATCCTCTGCCCCGACTCCCTGAGCAGCTCGGCCTGCAGCACCTGCACACCCAAGCCCTGACAGAGCCCTCCCCCGCACCTCTCGCACCTCTCACACCTCTCGCACCTCTCGCACCTCTCGCACCTCTCACACCTCTCGCACCTCTCGCACCCCGTCCCCCTCTATTCCCCCTCGGCATGAACCCCAACGGCAAGGACAGAACAGCCCGCCCGAACAAGCACACCGCCCGCAGCGAAAGCCGCTTTGAGAAAACGCCCACGCGCACCGTCGTCAAATCGCTCGACGAAGGCGCCTTGGCAGACATCCTCAGCCGACAACCGCAGGGGCTCTACCTCGTGCTCGACTGCATCCAAGACCCGCACAACCTCGGCGCCATCCTCCGCACCGCAGACGGAGCCGGAGTCGCCGCCGTCATTGCGCCCAAAGACAAATCCGTCGGCATCACCGAGACCGTCCTGCGCGTCTCCGTCGGCGCGGCGGAAAAAGTCCCCTTCGTGCAAGTCACCAACCTCGCCCGCACCATGAAAGCCCTCAAAGAAGCAGGGCTCTGGCTCGTCGGCACATCCGACCACGGCGACCGCTCACTCTACGAGACCGACCTGCGCGGCGGCATCGCCATCGTCATGGGAGCGGAGGGTGACGGCATGCGGCGGCTCACGGAAGAGAACTGCGACTTCCTCGTCCGCATCCCCATGCACGGCAGCGTGCCCTGCCTCAACGTCTCCGTCGCCACCGGCGTCTGCCTCTACGAAGCCCTCCGGCAGCGCGAGAGCGCCGGCGAACACGACGCATCGTGAGCAATCAGACACCAGAACCCGGCAGCGACGCCGTCATCACCCCGGACGTTCCGCCCGGGGCGCTGCTGCGCTTCATCTCGGATCTGCATCTCGGCCACGAGCGCAGCGAAGTGAAATCCGTAGCCGCCTTGGCTCCGATCATCAGCGGGGCGGACGTCCTCGTCGTCGCCGGAGACTTGGCCGAAACGCGGAATTGCCCTTGGCGGCAACGAGCCCTCGAACTCAGGGAAGACTTTCGCGCCCTCTGCGCCCGCATGGGCGTCCGGCTCATCGAACTCTCCGGCAACCACGACCCCGACGTACGCCCCCTGCTTGCCCGCTTCTACGGCGGCGAAGTCGTCGCCATGCACGGCCACGCCCTCTTCAAAGAAGTCGCCCCGTGGAGCTGGGAATACCTCCGCAACCGCGACGCCTGTCGCCGCCTCATCGCTCAATACCCCAAGCTCGAAAGCGACCTCACCGAGCGCCTCGAACTCTCGAGAGCCGTCAGCCTCGCCACCACACCCATCATGCGGCGCGACGGCATCCGCAACCGCTGGCTGCGCGGCTTCATGCACTGCTTCTGGCCCCCGTCGCGCCCTTGGAACATCATTCGGGCATGGACAACCTGCGGCAAAAGAGCTCGTGAATTTGCCGAGCGCTTCCTGCCCGACTGCCGCATCCTCATCACGGGGCACTTTCACCGCTCCGGTCACTGGAACTACGGCCGGCTCAACATATATAACACCGGAGCCTGTTTTCGGCATGCCCGCCCCTATCTCGTCGATGTGAGAAACGGCCGCGTCATCAGCTACCGACGCGCCACTCAGTAATGACGCAAAATTAAGCCTCAAAGTCATTTTTCACCTTGCGCAGGCGACGGTAGTATGCTAAATTTCCCCTGCAGTTAACCTTAATCTCTCTGACTTATGAACAAAACACAACTGATCGACCTCATCCAGCAGGAGCTCGGTGAAGATGCCACCAAGAAGTGCGCGGCTGATGCCCTCAACGCCACCCTCAAGGCTATCACCAAGGCCGTTGCCACGGAGAAAGTCCAGCTCGTCGGCTTCGGCACCTTTGAGACCAAGACGCGCCCCGCTCGCACCGGCCTCAACCCCCGCACGAAGGAGCCTGTGCAGATTCCCGCCTGCAAATACGTCTCCTTCAAGCCCTCTTCCTCCCTCAAGAGCGAAGCCTGAGCGAAGACATCTTCTCCAAGACCTCAAAAGCAGCGCCCCCCTCAATCGGCGGGCGCTGCTTTTTTATGGCCGGACGCCTCGTCCGAGCCGAACCTATCTTGCGCGCCTCCCCCCCATCCGCTCCTGCCCGCAAGCAAGACAGGAGTGCAGCCGTCGCTAAAACTCCCCGCAGGAATCACCCCCGGGAGTCTGCCCGCACGCCGACATCCGCAAATTGAAAGCTCGATGCCTCCAAGCACGAGCATACAATCAAAACGCCCCCGGCTCATTCGAGAGCCGGGGGCGCAGATGAATAAACGCAGGAAGCGCAGCCTTACTTGCGCAACTGCTCGCGCGTGGGCTTGAGAACCGCCACCGGCACCTGAACCTCAGGCAAGCCCTTCGCCTTAATCGTCACCGTCGCCGTGCCGCTCTTGCCGCGCTCACCGCGCACCACGGCCACAATGCGGCCGTTGAAGAATCTCTGGTTGGTATCCTGCATGCAAGTCTGGTCAACCGGATTGCCGTTGCAGAAGCCCACCAGATCCGCCGGCCCCTCAATCGAGAAGCTCACCTTGCGGGAATCCGTCGGCACAACGTTGCCCTTGGCATCGACGAGAGCCAGCTCGATGAAGGCCAGATCGCGTGCATCACCGGCAATCTTGCTGCGATCAACCGCCGCCTGAACCTTCACGGCCTTGCCCGTCGTCACGCGCGTCGCCGTCGCCCAAGGCTTGCCGTCCTTCTTGACGACAACCTTGAGCTCACCGGGCTCGTAGACCACATCCTCCCAAGAGAAGCGGTGACCGTTCTTGGAGATCTTCATGCCCGCCTGGCCGAAGGTCCCGCCCTCGCCCTTCTTGCGCACGCCCTGACTCTTGCCGTTGAGGAAGAGCTCCGCCTCATCGCCGGAAGAGAACACCATCACCGGCGTCTTCTTGCCCACGCGATCCGGCCAGTTCCAATGCGGCAGAATGTGCGCCTGCTTCACCTCCGGAGCCCAGCGGCTCTGGTAGAGGTAATAGGTATCCTTCGGGAAGCCGGCCAAGTCGATAATACCGAAGTACGAACTGCGGCTCGGAGCCTTGTTGCCCATCGCCTTGAGCTCGGCCATAGCCTTGGCTTTCTCCTCCTCGGAGGCCCCTTGGAAATTGCCGATGTTCGAAGCATCCTGGTTGTAGGGCGTCGGCTCACCGATGTAGTCAAAACCCGTCCAGACGTACTCACCGGCCACATTCGGATTCTGATCATGCGAAGTGAACTCGGCGTCCGGGCAATAAGCCCAGCCCGGAGCGTAGAGACCGTAGGCGCTCACCTGGAAAAGACTCGCGCCCGAGCCGATCTTCCAGAAGTTCTGCGGCTCCGGGAAGAAATAGGTGTCTCGCGTCGCCACGCAGGAGGCCGTCTCCGAACCGTAAATCGGCTGATTCGGGCGCTTGTTGATGAACTCCTTGTAGTTGGCCGGCTTGTAGTTGTAGCCGAACACATCGAGCGTCTCACCGAAGCCGTTGTAGGCGCCGTTGTAGGCATTCACGCCGACGGTATAAGGACGCGTCACGTCATACTTGCGGAACTCGGCACGCAAATCGCGCGAAATACCGGCACCGTCCGGCGACGTAATCTCCGTAATCTCATTGCCGCCGCTCCAAGCAATAATGCAGGGGTGGTTGCGATCGCGCATCACGAAATTGCGCACATCCTTCTTCCACCACTTCGGCCAGAAGACGTGATAACCATTCACCTTGTCGTACTTCTGATGCTTCCAGATATCGAAGAGCTCGTCGATGACAAGAATGCCGTGCTTGTCGCAGAGATCGAGCACCTCGGGCGCGGGCGGGTTGTGCGTCATGCGGATCGAATTGCAGCCCATCGCCTTGAGCTTCTCAATCTTGCGCTCGTAAGCACGCTCGTGGAAAGCCGCCCCCAGCGGCCCCAAGTCGTGGTGCTCGCAGACACCGTTGAGCTGCACTCTCTTACCGTTGAGGAAGAAGCCCTCGGGGCGCCACTCGATATGGCGAATGCCGAAGCTCGTGTCCTTCGTGTCGATCGTCTCACCGTCGCGCGAAACAACCGTCTTGACACTGTAGAGATCGGGACTCTCACAGCTCCAGAGCTTCGGATTGCTGACCGTCACCTCCTGCTCCACCTCGCGAGACTCGCCGGCCGCCAGCTCAACCGTCACCGGCTCGGAGCTCAGCTTGCCGATACTCTGCTGCACCGTCACCTTGGCCGGCTTCGAGCTCGTGTTGTCAACCGTCGTCTTAATCAGCACCTTGGCGGCATCAGCGGAAACCTCAGGAGTCGTCACATAAACACCCCAGTGACCGATGTGGACGGGATCCGTCTTCTCCAGCCACACGTGGCGATAAATACCCGCACCCGGGTACCAGCGCGTCGAGAGCGGCTTATTGCTCGCCTCAACCGCCACGAGATTCTCACCCGCCTTGAGGAAGGGGGTGATATCAACCCGGAACGACGCATAGCCGTAGGCCCACTCACCGGCCAGCTTGCCGTTGACGTACACCTTCGGGCAGGCCATCACACCGTCGAAATCGAGATAATAGCGCACCTTGTCGGCATCAAAATCGGCTGGGACCTCGAAAGTCTTGCGATACCAGCCGTAGCCGTTCCAAGGCAGCTTGCCGGTCTCATTGGGCTCATCCTTGAGGAAGGGGCTCTCAATGGCCCAGTCGTGCGGCAGCTGCACCTTCTTGAAACCCTTGGCCACATAGTCCGGACTGGCGGGAGAAAGCGAGCGAGCAGCCGCCTTAGGCTTGATCACCTTGCCGTTGGCATCCCTGAGCACCACCTCGCGAATACTCGCCCAAGCCTGCTGCGTCGTACCGTTCACCTTAATCTGAACCTCGGAAAGCTTCTTGCCGCCGAGATCGACAACGCACTTCGCAGACTTCACCTCACCGAGCGACTTAGTGAACATCTTACCCGCGGAGGTCATGCAGGTAATAACCGGCTCCTTAACGCGGTCATTCTCCCAGAAAATCTCAAGCGACTTAACACGCGCATCGTCGAGGCGAATGAGCAGCATGTGACCCGGATTCTTGTCAGCAGCGCACCAGCGCGTATCCATCTTGCCGTCGATGGCGTGAGCGGCCGGATTATTCGGCTGGGCACTGTCCGCGGCGACGGGCGTACCGGCTTCGGTCGGATCAAACTTCCCGAAGTACTTGAATTGCCAGTCAAAGTCGAAAGTCCGGCGGTCGCCGGCATAGGCCGTGGCCATACCCAGCGCAATCAGAGTGAGGAGGTATTTGGAGTTCATGTGGGTTCTGGATGGTGGGGTTCTGCAACCCCGTTCCGGACTACTCTAGCGGAATTGGCGGCGCAAGGCAAGAGAAAAACGTGACACCACTCCGTGAATTGCCCGCATTGCATTGCGTCAAAATAAAACGCACCGAAAGAGCCCTCCGGAGAGAAACGCCGCCCCAACGCACGCTGCATCAAACACCCGCGCGATCGCGCCGGACGGGAGCGCCGCACAGCCGCCGCGCCCCCGCACCAACCGACTCACCGGCGACCGCCTGCTCCGAAAATGACACGGGAGCTAAGCCGGACTGGTGGACGGGGCTTTTGCCGCGATGGCAGACGGCTCTGTCATGGGAGTGGCCCGGGTTGAGGATATTGGTTTGTGCCCGGATGTGCCCCAGTTTAAGACGAAGAAGGCCGCTGCCGGGCGTGAACGAGCAAGCGAGGACGGCACGACTCATGAATTGTCGGGCGGTTTTCGCAAGGATTCTCCACCGATTACCGTGTGGCGACGCAAGAATGGGGCTCTTCAGGGTCTCGAGCAGTTTTGTTGAAACCGTTATTCACCCCAGCGGCGCCACGATATCGTTATTTACCCTCACTCTGAG